>JAIXOZ010000092.1 GCA_027486495.1 Comamonadaceae bacterium
CGCATCATCGACCTTCAGTTGTCTTTTCCGGCCATTTTGCTGGCCCTGGTGCTTTCGGCTTTGCTCGGCCAGGGTAAGTGGCCCCTGATCGCGGCGCTCGTCACTGCGCAGTACGCTTATTTTGCGCGCACCGCCCACGGCGCTGCGTCAGCCGAACGTTCCAAGGACTATGTCGAGGCGGCCTTGTCGACACCGCTGAGTTCGTTGCGCGTGGCGTTCCGTCATGTGCTTCCCAACTGCCTGCCGCCGCTGATCGTCGTTGCCACGGTGCAAGTCGCCAGCTCGATCGCCCTGGAGGCCACGCTGTCCTTTCTGGGTCTGGGGATGCCTGTGTCAGAGCCCTCACTGGGCATGTTGATTGCCAATGGTTTCCAGTACATGTTGTCGGGTCGTTACTGGATCTCGATTTACCCCGGCATCGCGCTCATCGTGCTGATCGTCGCCATCAACCTCGTGGGCGATCAGATTCGCGACCAGCTCAACCCGAGGCTCAAGCGATGAGCAAGCCCCAAAACTCGCTGCCCAAGGGTGACATGCCATCTTCTGTGGACAAGGGAATTTCGACGACCGGTGCTTTGCCACCCTTGCTTCAGGTCAAAGACCTTGCGACTGAGTTCGCTACCCGTTCGGGTGTCGCCCGGGCGGTTGATGGGGTCTCGTTTGATGTCTTTGCCGGTGAGATCGTGGGATTGGTGGGCGAGTCTGGCTCTGGAAAAAGCGTCACTGGGTATTCCATCCTCGGTCTGATCGATCTGCCCGGGCGGATCACGGGCGGCTCGGTCCGGCTGGAAGGGCAGGAGCTCGTCGGCATGTCTCGCCAGCAACTGCGGACGCTTCGTGGACGACGCATTGCCATGGTTTTTCAGGACCCGATGAGCACCCTGAACCCGGTGCTGACGGTCTTTGCGCAGATGCAGTTGGCGATGAAGGCCCATGGCCAACCGGATGCGTCCCAGATGCGCGCACGCGCGCTGCAAGCGCTGGGCAAGGTCGGTATCCCGGACCCTGAGCGACGCCTTGAGGCCTACCCGCACGAGTTGTCGGGTGGCATGCGTCAACGCGTGGCGATTGCCATCGCCTTCCTCAACCAACCGGCGCTGGTGATCTGCGATGAACCGACAACGGCGCTGGACGTATCGATCCAGGCGCAGATCCTGGTCGAGATGAAAACCCTGGTGCGTGAAGCGGGCGTCAGCTTGGTCTGGATCAGCCACGACCTGGCGACCGTCTCTGTGCTCGCGTCCCGTTTGCTGGTGATGTACGCCGGTCGCCTGATCGAGGAAGGCCCCACGGCCGAAGTGCTGCGCCGCCCTCGTCACCCCTACACCCAGGGCTTGATTGACAGTTTGCCCTCGCGCGCTGCGCCAGGGCGCGACCTGGTGCAGATTCCCGGATCCACGCCCGCGCTGACGTCCTTGCCTTCTGGCTGTGCTTTCCGCGAACGCTGCGCGCACGCCACGGCCATTTGCAGCACGGCCCCGGTGCAAACCATCGACAGCCCGCGCAGCTGGAGCTGCCACCATCCCTTGAACATCCACGTTGCCGCGGAGAGTGGTCTGTGAGTCACTTTATTCAACTGGACGACATCACGCGCCGCTTCACGTCGGTGCCTCCCCTTGCCGAGCGGCTGGCCAAACGCCTCACCGGCTCGATCGCCAGCCCGACTGTGGTGCACGCCGTTGAAGGCGTTTCGCTGTCTGTAAACCGGGGAGAAACATTGGGTTTGGTGGGCGAGTCCGGTTGCGGCAAGTCGACGCTTGGCCGCGTGGCCGCCGGCATCCTCGGCCCCACCCTGGGCCATGCGGCTGTGGGTGGCGAGCCGGTGATGGTGGGCAAGCGCAAAGTGACCACGCGCATACAGATGGTGTTTCAGGACCCCTATGCCTCGCTGAACCCGCGCATGCGGGTGGGCGACACGATCTCCGAAGGCCCACTGGCCCATGGCTTGATCACGCGAGCGCAGGCCGACAGCGATGTCGCCCGCTGGCTGACCGCCGTAGGCCTGGACGCCGCTGCCGCTCAGCGCTTTCCGCACCAGTTTTCGGGGGGTCAGCGCCAGCGGGTCGCCATCGCCCGTGCCCTGGCCATGCGGCCCGACGCACTGGTCTGTGACGAGCCGGTGGCCTCTCTTGACGTGTCCATACAGGCGCAGATCATCAACCTGTTTTTGCAGTTGCGTCGGGACCTGTACTTGACCATGTTGTTCATCAGCCACGACCTGAGCGTCGTGCGCCACGTGAGCGACCGCGTGGCCATCATGTACCTCGGCCGCATTGTCGAGACGGGGCCGACCGAGCAGATATTCACGGCGCCGCGCCATCCCTACACCCGCGCCCTGCTGGACAGCGCGCCGCGCCTTGCGGCCGATGGCGCGCCCGTGCAGGACATTCGGCCCATCCATGGCGAGCTGCCGTCCCCGATCAACCCGCCCCCCGGCTGCGCATTTCATCAGCGGTGTGCCTTTGCGCAAGACCGGTGCAAAAATGAACTGCCCCTGTTGCGATCGTTTGGTGAAGCGCAGCAGGCGGCCTGCCACTTTCCTCTGGAGACGCCCGAACATGCCACCTGAAAGCCCTCCCAAAGACCTCGAACCCTGGCAATGGCCCGAAGAAGAATGGCGTCGCAAGGTGAACCACGTGCGTGCAGGCCGCAGCCTGCGCCCGGAGCGTTGGCCCGGCGGTAAACGCTGCGCCGTGGCGCTGTCGTTTGACAGCGACCACGACACCAACGAACTGCGGGACGGCGGAAAATCCATTGGCCGCATGTCCTGGGGCCAGTACGGCAACCGGGTCGGCGTGCCACGTATCCTCGAATTGCTCCAACGCACCCAGATTCCGGCAACCTTCTTTGTACCTGCCGTGACGGCGCTGCTTTACCCGGACGAGCAGCGACGCGTGATGGCCGAAGGTCACGAAATTGGCCTGCACGGCTGGATTCACGAGGTCAACTCGGCGCTGACTGAAAAGGACGAACGCGAACTCCACCTGCGCTCGTTTGACACCTTGACGCAAATCACAGGCGTGTCCCCGGTCGGCATGCGCACCCCCTCGTGGGACTTTTCACCGGCCACACTGAAGATACAGCGCGAGATGGGCCTGCTCTACGACTCGTCACTGATGGCGGACAACGACCCCTACGAACTGGAAGAGCACGGCGAACGCACCGGAATCGTCGAGTTGCCGGTTGAGTGGATTCGCGACGACGCGGTCTACTTCAACATGAATCGGTTTGCAGCACTTCGGCCCTACACGGCACCGACCACTGTGCTGGACATCTTCCGGCGTGAGTTTGATGCGGCCTACGAAGAAGGCGGCCTGTTTTTGCTGACCATGCACCCCCATGTCATCGGCTACCGCTCGCGCATGTTCATACTGGAAGAGCTGATCCGTCACATGCAGGCATTGCCCGATGTGTGGTTTGCAACGCACCGGGATGTGGCACTGCATGCAAAGGCCCAGATGCCAACTTGAAACGCACGCTCGGGTGCGATTTATCGATTCAAGAATTTTCACAAGTCCTTGTTTTTGTCGTCTGGACTTGATTGGCAAGAGGTGACGCCTTTGCAGGCCTGTAGAACAATCTGCTGGACGCCACCATGACCCATCGCATCAGCCTGGCAGTGGGTTTGGCCAATCCAAATTGCCATCGGCAAATTGGTCAAGGCGGGTCCAATCGGGGATCATGAACTGGCCATAACCGGGGACGATCAAACCCTCTTTTTCCAATTGCTGCAGCAGTTGGTTGGCCGTCTGGCGAGAGCACCTGGCTTGGCTGGCCAGCCGCGCCTGAGTCACATGCAGCGTGATGCTCCGTGACGCTGATTGCTGCTGATGCCCCTGCGCCAAAACACTCAACAACTTGGCCATGCGCTGCACAGGAGATGCCAATACCGACTGGCCCGTCCACTCAATGAGCAAACGCATCTGGTGACCAATCATGCGGATGATCATGGGGTAAGTCACTGGATGCCGAGCGCAAAACAACCGAACCTCTTCCATGGGCAAGGTCAAACAACTCGAAGAAACACTGCTGTAAAAGTCGTGGGTTGGCGCTTGAGTCATGAACACCGACAGCCACGTCGCCCAACCGCCTGCGGAGATGTGGCCCACCACAATTTCCGAACCTGAAACATGGCGAGCGATGACCTCGATGTGTCCCGACAGCACCAAGCGCAAATGGGACGGATGCTCTCCTGCCGCACTGAGCAAAGTAGGCATTTTGAAGTGCTCCACGCGGACCACTTGCAAGATGTCTTCCAAGGCGTCCGAACCTGCGGCACCAAAGACTGTGCTTGCCAAAATTTCACGCACACCCTGGCCAGATGTAGGGTTTGTCATAGTGTCTCTGATCTTGGTTTGTCGGCTGACCGACATTCTTGTCGCTTCAAATCTTTGAGAATTGTCAAAAGCCATGCGCAGAGTTTGACATACGCGTGCAGAGCCGAATTCAACCAGGATCCTTGTTCATATGAGTCTTATTCTTTACGCCATCCCTTTCTTTTTGGCATTCATTGCGCTCGAATACGTCATCTCCAAAAGAAAGGCACAACAGGTCTACCGCTTCCACGATGCGGTGACCAGCCTGAACATCGGCTTCATCAGCGAGACGATCCGCTCCGTTTTGAAACTGATGTCCATTTTTGTTTACGCCTTGGTGGTTGAGCAGGTTGCCGCTTTTGAATGGGACCTCAAAAATCCAGCCGTATGGATCGTGGCTTTTTTCATGTACGACTTTTTTTACTATTGGGCTCACCGCAGCGGCCACGAAGTGAACTTGTTGTGGGCTTCCCACGTGGTTCACCACTCGAGCGAAGAGTTCAACTTGTCTACGGCGCTTCGGCAATCCTGGACCAACCAAATTTTCTACTGGATTTTTTATCTGCCCATGGCCATCGTTGGCATTCCCGTCAAGGTATTCGTCATCATCGCCTTGCTCAGCGCGCTTTACCAGTTCTGGAGCCACACCCGGTTGGTGGGCAAACTCGGTTGGGCAGATCGCATCTTTGTCACGCCCTCTAACCACCGCTGCCACCATGGGCGCAACGACTATTGCATCGACAAAAATTATGGCGGCACACTGATCATCTGGGACAGAATGTTTGGCACTTACACCGAAGAGCGCGACGATGAGCCTGTCATCTATGGCACCCTGACACCCTTGAACAGCTGGAACCCTGTGTGGGGCAATTTCAAGAACTACACCACCCTTTGGCGCGACATGCGACACGCCAAAGGCTTGCATGCAAAACTCCATGTGGTGTTTGCCCCGCCAGGCTTGGTCAAAACCAGCACCGATCAAACGCCGCTGGCGCTGAACACGCAGCGCTTTGAAACACCCGTGACGCGTTGGCAGCCAATCTATGGCTGGCTGGCCTCAGGTGTGGTGCTGGCTCTGGTGATCGAGCTGCTGCGGGTGGCCCCGGATTTGAGCTGGCCCGCCCGCTTGGCCTTCACATGCATGATTGTGTTGAATACCGCTGGCCTCAGCCGCATCTTTGAAGGACGTGCTAACGCCGTCAAACTCGAAGCGGGTCGCTGCCTTGTGATGTTGGGCCCACTGGTCGCAGGTGTGTGGTTTTACCCGTTGCCACCGGTTGTGCGCGTTGGGGCGCTGGGGGTTTTGGTTGTGTCGATGGCGCTTTTGTACTTGTTGCAAAGGGATGGAACGCCCAGTGCCGAAACACATGCCATGGAGGCGGCATGAACTTGCAAGCACTTTTTGACGCCTTGTTGGCGCTGGTGGCCTTGGGCTTGGCCATTCGCGCGGGCGGCGCTCGACCAGCTTGGCGATTGAGCTGCCTGCTTTTGGCCACAGCGGCCACGTTGGGTGTGCTGCGCTTTTCGGGGTGGATGCCTTTGCCAACATGGCATCAGTTTTTCTCGATGTTGGGCGCTGGGGTGGGTTTGCCGTTGCTGGCCGTGGCGGTCATCCAGCCTGACAGCGCAGTGGCGACACAGCGGCGATTTGCATGGATTTTTGCCATCGTCACAGGCGTCTTGTGCGTCTTGTTGGTGATGGTGGCTCAACTCAAAGTTTGGACAGCCGTGTGCGCGTTGTTGTCTGCCTTGGGTATCTTGGTGATGTCCCTCAAACGCCAGGAAAAGACCACGGCTTTGGGCGCAGGCCTGCTGCTGATGGCGCTCACGGCCTTCGCTGTCAAGTTGAGCCTGCCGCCTTTGTTGCCGGGTGATCTGTTGCACATTGGCATGGCATTGGGTTTGCTGGCCTTGGCAGCCGGGGCCAATCGCGTGACCACAGCGCGTTGAGATCGTCACAGCGCTTGTCCTGCAAGCTTGGCTTACAGCGGCCACTGCGGGTGCAATCCAACCAGGTGACGACCATCTGACCACCGACCAGCGTTGGCGTTCGTGGTGACGATGGTCTAGACCCAAAAATTTGACAATGAAGCAGAGTCTTCGTCACTGCCGGGTGCGTTCAGAAGTGGCTTTCAGAAACGCACCCTGGAGTTACTCCCTCAGTCCTGCTTCTTCCCCTTGCCCTCGCTCACCTTTTTGCGCAAGAAAGACGGCATGACCGACTCGCTGATGTGGGTCTCATCGCCCGCATAGGCCATCTCTTCTTTAGAGACCAAGCGCCGTGACATGCGCATCATGGCGTAGCTCACTTCCTTGGCCATCATTTCACTGTCTTGATCGGCCAATTGGCGTAATTGTTTAATTTTGGCGCTCAGCCAAGGGTGGTGACCAAAGCGCTTTTCCAGCACGTCCAAAGCTTGCTGCGTGGCTTGGCGGTCGCCGTCTTTGGCCAATTGTCGCAACTGCTCTGATGCTTTGGCAAAGGCCAGCTCTTCCAGCCGGGTGTAGGCCGTTTCGTTGCGGGGCAGGGCTTTCAAAGCGGCTGCGTCCAGCACCGGCAATTGCAGCACAGGTGCATGGGCTTGCATCGCCGTGCCACTGGTGGCCTAACGTGGGATATTCAGCGCCCGACTGTGGCCTTATAAAGTTCTGCACGACTGCGTTTGTGCAGTTTGAAGGGCTGTCCGTACTCGAACAGCATCAATTTTTGGCTTTCCAGAGCGACGTACTTTTGCACTGGCGTAAAGGCGGTAAGCGTTGCTGGAGGCAGGAACCAGAAAAAGAATAAAAGTGCCAGAGTCATGGATGTCGTGCCGAGTGTGATGATTTCGGGACGATGGTGGCGCCGCCAAAGCTCACCGGGTGAGCCTTTGGGGAGGCTTTTGCTCAAAGTCGCAAGGTGTTCACCTATTTCACGCTAACGCCGCTGAGGCTATGCATCCGCTGTTCAAGTCTTATCGTCTCTCGGTTCAGGCTGGGTTTTGGGCGGTGCTTGCTGCGGGGATATCGCCGTCGACGGCAAGCTCAAGGCCATCAATGCGCCCAGCAGGTTCACGACAGCGGCAATGCGCATGGCTTGGTCATAGCCCTGGGTCTGGTCGTACAGCCAACCCGCCAGCACCGGCAGACTGATGGCTGCGATGCACCAGGCTACGTACAACTGCCCAGCCACCCGGCCAAAGGCATTGGGGTGCCAATAACGCGCAATGGCACCTGCCGTTAAACCCGAAATGAAGCCATAACCGCAGCCGATCAGCGTCATGGACAGGACCGCCATGCCTGGCCCCGGCCAGGCCAGCAGCAGGCACGAACCACTGAGGGCGATCAGGTGGGCCATGCAGGCCACGCGGGGCACCGCGAAACGATCGATGAGCCAGCCCCCACCGATGCGTGCAGCAGCAATCGCACCGGTGATGAATGTGGTGCCGCCCAGCGCAAACAGACTTTTGGCGCCATAGGCCTGCAAAATGCCTGCGGCCTGGCTCATCACCATCAGGCCCGCAGAGGCGGCCAGAAAGAAAACGGTGAACAGCCGGGCAAACAAGCCCCAGTGGCGGGCCTCGCTGTCGGCTGCACTCGCGCCAGGGTCTTGCATCCGAACCTGGGCACGACGCCACAGCATCGCAGCGATGGCGCAGCAGCTCAGCACTGTCAGCGCAAGGCCCGCCAGGGTGGCGCGCAGGCCGAACGCCTCGATGGCCCAGCCAAAAACCGGTGCACCCAACATGGCACCCATGGGATACAGGCTCACCACGTAGCCGTTGGCCAGCCCGCTCATCGGGCTGATGGTCTGATTCAGACCCTGCTGCATCATGATGAAAGCCACCCCGCCGCCCAGCCCGAACAGAACGCCGTAGCCCAGCAGCAAATGCGCGATACCTTGTGCAGTGGCGCAGATCAAGAGGCCAGAGGCGCTCAATGCACCGCACACCAGCAGCAGGGGCACAGGTGCAAAACGACGGTAAAGGGCGGGACCGATGAGCATGCCGATCGTGAGGAAGATCGAGGCCATGGAAAACACGATCGCCATCTCGGCCCGACCCATACCGAGCAGCGCCTCCATCGGCTTGAGGAAGACCGAAAACGCATAGACGGTGCCGAACGGCAGATTCACCATGGTGGCCGCCGCCAGAACGAGTGCCCCTCGAATGAAGCTGCGTGAGGTGGGGGAATCGCTCATCGCTGCCCCGCCAAAATGCCGCGATCACAGCGAGCGAGACCCAGCCGATGGGAAAAGACAGGATGGGGCATGGGTCGCGTTTTCATCGTCTATCGAGAGCGTCAGTTTATCCGACTGAATTAGGGCGGCCTGTGCATGCTGGAGACATATCAGTTCACAACTCCATTCATAAAATACAAGCGTGTGCACCAATTTCACGCCAACCCAACGTGCCCCATGGGTCAAGAAAAATTTGGGGGTCGATCTGCCCTCGGGATATCCCGATGAAGCTTATCCGGGGTACGCTGCGCCTTTGGTCGTTCAAAGTCACCAGTCCGGACGCGTGGCCTGTGGTTTGGCTCGGTTTGGTTTGATACCAGCCTGGGCCAAAGACGACAAGATCAGCCGCCACACCTACAACGCTCGCAGCGAGACGGCGGCAGAAAAACCCAGTTACCGAACGGCCTGGCGACAGCGACAGTTTGGGCTGGTGCTGGTCGATAACTTTTACGAGCCCAGTTACGAATCAGGCAAGGCTGTGCGATGGAAAATAGAACTCGCGTCCGGTGATCCATTTGGCATGGCTTGCCTTTGGGATCGTTGGACAGATCCAGCGTCAGGTGAACGGGTGGTGAGTTTTTCATTGCTCACGGTCAATGCCGATGACCATCCGGTGATGAAGCAGTTTCATCAACCCGGGGATGAGAAACGCACCCCTGTGATCATTGCTCCCGATTTGCACGAGGCATGGCTTTCAGCCGACACGGTGCATGCGGCCGCGCTGATGACATGGGCGCATATGCCGAGCCTGACCGCCATGCCCGCTTCCTCGGTTCACCCCACAAAAAAGCCCGCACTGGGCGGGCTTTGAATGGTCGGCAGAGCGCCTGATCAGCGCTGCACGTCGCGGCGCACAGAGCCGGTAAACAACTGACGTGGGCGGCCGATTTTGTACTCGGGGTCGCTGATCATTTCGTTCAGTTGGGCGATCCAGCCGACGGTGCGGGCCAGGGCGAACACGCCGGTGAACAGGTTCACGGGAATGCCGATGGCGCGCTGCACGATGCCGGAGTAGAAGTCCACGTTGGGGTAGAGCTTGCGGCTGACGAAGTACTCGTCTTCCAGGGCAATCTTTTCCAACTCTTTGGCCAGTTTGAAGAGGGGGTCGTTTTCCAGGCCCAGTTCCTTGAGCACTTCGTCGCAAGTCTCTTGCATGAGCTTGGCGCGGGGATCGTAGTTTTTGTACACGCGGTGACCAAAGCCCATCAGCTTGACGCCGGAGTTTTTGTCTTTCACCTGGCTCATGAATTCGCCCACTTTGGACACGCCACCCATCTTCTGGATGTCTTCCAGCATGTTCAGGCAAGCCTCGTTGGCGCCACCGTGAGCAGGGCCCCACAAGCAAGCCACACCGGCTGCGATGGCTGCGAACGGGTTGGTGCCGGAAGAGCCGCACAAACGCACGGTGGAGGTGGAGGCGTTTTGCTCGTGGTCTGCGTGCAGGGTGAAGATGCGGTCCATGGCGCGCTCGAGCACGGGGTTGACCACGTAGTCTTCGCAAGGGGTGCCAAACATCATGCGCAGGAAGTTGCCAGCGTACGACAGTTCGTTGCGGGGGTACATGTAAGGCTGGCCCACGCCGTATTTGTAGGCCATGGCCACCAGGGTGGGCATCTTGGCGATCAGGCGGATCGCGGCGATGTGGCGGTGATCAGGGTTGTTGATGTCGGTGCTGTCATGGTAGAAGGCCGACAAAGCGCCAATCAGACCAGTCAAAACGGCCATGGGGTGAGCGTCCCGGCGAAAGCCGCGCAGGAAGAACTGCATCTGCTCGTTGACCATGGTGTGGTTGTTCACCAGTTTGTGGAAGTCTTTGCTTTGCTGGCCGACGGGCAGTTCGCCGTTCAGCAGCAGGTAGCAGGTGTCCAGGTAGTCGGCCTTGTTGGCCAGTTGTTCGATGGGGTAGCCGCGGTAGAGCAACTCGCCCTTGTCGCCGTCGATGTAGGTGATGGCCGACTGGCAAGAAGCCGTGGACAGGAAACCCGGGTCGTAGGTGAACATGCCGCTTTGTCCGTACAGCTTGCGGATGTCGATGACGTCCGGACCGATGTTGCCCGAGTAAACGGGCATGTCGATGCTGGGGCTGCCATTGGAGAACGACAGGGTGGCTTTGTTATCGGCGAGTTTCATGGTGGGTTTCCTCTTGGTTTTCGGTTTAACCTATACAGGCTCAGGCTCTCAGCATGTCCAGGACTTCGTGCACTTCTTCGGTGCTGATCTCGGTCTGCAGTTCCGTGCGGCGCAGCAGCAAGTCCATGAGATCGTTGTCTGACAGGTCCATCAGCACGTACATGCCCCGGGCTTGGCCAACCGTCAGTGCCGTGGCGTGACGGTTGAAAAAGCGCTCGATGAACAAATCGTTTTCGAGCAAACCGCGGCGGCTGCGCCAGCGCAGCTTGCTCAGCGACCGCTCGCTCAAAGGGGCGAGGCGGTCTGCGCCGACCAGTGACGCGTCTTCCAAGATGGGGGTGACGGTCATTAGACGGCGCGGCGAATCATCATTTCTTTGATCTTGCCGATCGCCTTGGTGGGGTTCAGACCCTTAGGGCAGACATCAACGCAGTTCATGATGGTGTGGCAGCGGAACAGACGGTAGGGGTCTTCCAAGTTGTCCAGGCGCTCAGCGGTGGCTTCGTCGCGGCTGTCGGCGATGAAGCGGTAGGCCTGCAGCAAACCGGCAGGGCCCACGAACTTGTCGGGGTTCCACCAGAAGCTGGGGCAGGCGGTTGAACAGCTGGCGCACAAGATGCACTCGTACAGACCGTTCAGCTCGTCGCGCTCTTCCGGGCTTTGCAGGCGCTCGGTCTCAGGTGGGATGGTGCTGTTGATCAAGTAGGGCTTGATCGAGTGGTATTGCTTGAAGAACTGGGTCATGTCCACGATCACGTCGCGGATCACGGGCAGGCCTGGCAGGGGTTTCAACACGATGGTGCCGGGCAGGGTGTTCATGTTGGTCAAACATGCCAAGCCGTTTTTGCCGTTGATGTTCATCGCGTCGGAGCCGCACACACCTTCGCGGCAAGAGCGGCGGAAAGAGATGGTGGGGTCCACGGCCTTGAGTTTCATCAGGGCGTCGAGCAACATGCGCTCGTTGCCGTCCAGTTCGACCTGGATGGTTTGCATGTAAGGCTTGGCGTCCTTGTCAGGGTCGTAGCGGTAGATCTGAAAAGTGCGTAGGGTCATGAAAGAACTCCTGGTGTATTCGGGTGATGGACCGCCACTGAAGGTGAGCGGCCCAGACAATCTTTAGAAGGTGCGGACCTTGGGTGGCACGGAGTCCACAGTCAGGGGTTTGAGCTTGACAGGCTTGTAGGTCAGGCTGTTGTCGGCGCTGTGCCACAGGGTGTGCTTCATCCAGTTGGCGTCGTCGCGGCCCAATGGGGCCACGGCGTCGTCCACGGGGCGCTCGTAGTCGCTCACAGTGTGGGCGCCACGGCACTCGCGGCGGGCGGCGGCAGACACCATGGTGGACTGAGCGGCTTCGATCAGGTTGTCCACTTCCAGGGCTTCGATGCGGGCGGTGTTGAACACTTTGGAGGTGTCCTTCAGGCCGATCGCATTGACGCGCTCGCGGATGGCGGCAATCTTTTGCACGCCTTCGTCCATGGAGGCTTGGGTGCGGAACACGCCTGCGTGTTGCTGCATGGCAGCGCGCATGTCGTTGGCCACGTCTTGGGCGTATTCGCCGCCACGGCCTTCGAGCTTGTTCAAACGACTCAAGGTGAAGTCTGTAGCGTCAGCGGGCAATGGCTTGTGCGACTTGGTCTTGGAGGCGAAGTCGACGATGTGGTTGCCCGCTGCGCGGCCAAACACCAACAAGTCGAGCAACGAGTTGGTGCCCAGGCGGTTGGCGCCGTGCACCGACACGCAAGAGCATTCGCCCACGGCATACAAACCGTTGACCACGGCGTTGTGGTCGGTGGCGTTTTGTGTGACCACTTGGCCGTTGATGTTGGTGGGGATACCGCCCATCTGGTAGTGGATGGTGGGCACCACGGGGATCGGCTCTTTGGTGATGTCGACGTTGGCGAAGTTGACGCCGATTTCGTACACCGAGGGCAGGCGTTTGTGGATGGTGTCGGCGCCCAAGTGGTCCAACTTGAGCAGGACGTAGTCCTTGTTGGGGCCGCAGCCACGGCCTTCCTTGATTTCCTGGTCCATGCAGCGGGACACGAAGTCACGCGGTGCCAAGTCTTTCAGGGTGGGCGCATAGCGCTCCATGAAGCGCTCGCCATTGCTGTTAAGCAAGATCGCGCCTTCGCCACGGCAGCCTTCGGTCAAGAGCACGCCAGCACCGGCCACGCCGGTGGGGTGGAATTGCCAAAATTCCATGTCTTCCAAAGGAATGCCAGCGCGCGCTGCCATGCCCAAGCCGTCACCGGTGTTGATGAAGGCGTTGGTGGAAGCGGCATAAATGCGGCCTGCGCCACCGGTGGCCATCAGCACGGTCTTGGCGTGCAAGACGTGCAGGTCGCCGGTTTCCATCTCCAAGGCCGTGACGCCCACCACGTCGCCTTCGGCGTCGCGGATCAGGTCCAGGGCCATCCACTCCACAAAGAAGCTGGTTTTGGCGGCGACGTTTTGCTGGTACAGGGTGTGCAGCATGGCGTGACCGGTGCGGTCAGCGGCCGCGCAAGCGCGTTGCACTGGCTTTTCGCCGTAGTTGGCGGTGTGGCCGCCAAAGGGACGCTGGTAAATGGTGCCATCCGGGTTGCGGTCAAACGGCATGCCCATGTGTTCCAGGTCGTACACGACTTTGGGCGCTTCGCGGCACATGAATTCGATCGCATCTTGGTCGCCGAGCCAGTCGGAGCCCTTGACGGTGTCGTAGAAGTGGTAGTGCCAGTTGTCGTCGGACATGTTGCCCAAAGAGGCACCGATACCGCCTTGGGCCGCCACGGTGTGTGAACGTGTTGGGAACACTTTGGACAGGACGGCCACGTTCAGGCCAGCACGGGCCAGTTGCAGCGAGGCACGCATGCCCGAACCACCGGCGCCGACGATCACGACGTCAAACTTGCGGGTGGTAATTTTGTCTTTGGTATAGCTCATGGTTTAACTTGGTTGGTGTGGTTTCAGCGCAATGACGGGCGAGGGCTGTCGCATCACAGGCGCCACAGGGCCTGAACAGCCCAACCGGCGCAGCCGACCAGCCAGACGAGTGTGAAGACGTGCAAGGCCAAGCGCAAGGCCAGTGGCTTGATGTAGTCCATCCAGATGTCACGCATGCCCACCCAGACGTGGTAGAGCAGGGCGATGATGACGGAGAAGGTGAGGACCTTCATCCACTGCGAAGCAAAAATACCAGCCCACTCTTCGTAGCCGATGGGGCCGGAGGTGAAGATCACTTGGGCCAGCAAGACCACGGTGAAGAGCGCCATCAGGACGGCGGTCACACGTTGGGCCAGCCAGTCACGAAAGCCATAGCCAGCACCGGTCACGATGCGTTTGGAGCCGTAATTCACGGACGACATAGGTCAGTTTCCTTGTTGTTTTGAGTGAGGGGCAGAAAAATCAGTACAGGCCAAAAAGCTTGGCGCCTAGGACGGCGGTCAAGCCCAGGCTCAGCACCAAGGTGGCCACGGCAGAGGACTTGCCGAATTCTTTGGTCACGGCATGGAAAGCGTCCATGTAAATGTGGCGCACGCCAGCGATGAAGTGGTGCAAGTAAGCCCAGATCAGGGCCAGGGCCAACAGCTTGAAGAACCAGCCGGGCACAAAACCGATGCCGATGCCAAAAGCGGCTGAGAGCTTGGCAAACGAAATTTCGGAGGTAATGGAGTTGTCAAACAGCCAGATGAACAGCGGCATGAGCAAAAACATCACGAAACCGCTGATGCGGTGCAGGATGGAGACGATGCCAGCAGCCGGCAGGCGGTAAGAGGGCAAGTCTTTCAGGGCGTTGATGTTGCGGAATTCAGGCCGCTTGCGGGCGAGTTCGGTCATGTGGGTACTTTCAAGGTGTAACGCGTTCTTGACATGTGATGCTAACCACCGGATTCTATTGCAACGCAGCAAACTGACGTGGGCATTTCAGCGACAGTCTTCTACAAGACGTGGGTGGTGGGCTCGGGTCAGTTCAAATCGTTGTGGTAATGGTGGGTGTCGGTGCGGTAGAAGCCGCGCCGCAGCTCCATCGGGGTGTCTTTGTAGGTGTAGGCAATGCGCTCCACGCTGAGCAATGGCGTGTTGTGGGGTAATTGCAGCAATTCCCTTTGGGCCTTGTCGGGTAACACAGCCCGGATTTTTTCTTCGGCGCGCACCATGCGTACACCGAACTCGGTTTCAAACAAGGCGTACATGGGACCGTTGTAGTCGGCCAAGCGCTCTGCTGTCAGGCCCTTGAAGGGGGTGCCGGGCAACCACAGGTCTTCCAGGATGGTGGGAACATTTGCAAACGAAAGAACTCTTCTCACTTGCAGCACGGTGTCGCCAGAGCGCAAAGCCAAGGCGCGGGCGATCTCGGCCGAGGCGCGCAGACGTTTGCAGTCGACGATTGCACGCTGGGCGGGGCCTTCGGTGTTCAAGTCGCCCTGATCGGGCACCAGTTTCAAAAACCGGTACTGCACCTGGTGCTCGGCGTGGGTGGCGACAAAGGTGCCTTTGCCTTGCTTTCGGATCAGCAGATGCCCACTGGCCAGCTCGTCGATGGCTTTGCGCACGGTACCCTGGCTGACCCGGTAGCGTGCGGCCAGCTCCATTTCGCTGGGGATGGATTCGCCGGGCTTCCACTCGCTGGCCTGCAGGCTTTGCAGAATCAAGCCCTTGATCTGTTGATACAGCGGGCTGAAAGCAGGTGTGGCTGCTTGTGAATCAGCAGCTGCAGCAAGGGCATCGGGCGGGGACAAGGATGGGTTCATGAGGGCGGGTCAGGCATGCGGGTCAGGTGCATGTCTCGAGCGTCATCATATCTTATATAAGACATAAGACAAATTGACGAATCAGGGTTTTCGCGGGTACACTTGAAAGTTGTTTGCTTGCTCTGGTGGATTTGTTGGAACAAAGACCGCCAGCGCGGGTCCGGTGCGCCGGACGGCCTTGCCGACATGGATGTTGGCAGCGGACCGCAACGCTTGTTATCAACACTTCGGAGTTTTCCACCATGAGCAAAAAGCCCGTCCGCGTTGCCGTCACCGGCGCAGCAGGTCAAATCGGTTACGCATTGTTGTTCCGCATCGCCTCTGGCGAAATGCTGGGCAAAGACCAGCCCGTTATCCTGCAATTGCTCGAAGTGCCCGTTGAAGGCCCACAAAAAGCGCTCAAGGGTGTGATGATGGAACTCGAAGACTGCGCATTCCCATTGTTGGTGGGCATGGAGGCCCACGGCGACCCGATGACCGCATTCAAGGATGTGGACTACGCATTGCTGGTGGGTTCGCGCCCACGCGGCCCCGGCATGGAGCGTGCTGAGTTGCTGGCCATCAACGGCGCCATCTTCACTGCCCAAGGCAAGGCCCTGAACGCTGTCGCTTCGCGCGACGTCAAAGTGCTGGTGGTGGGCAACCCCGCCAACACCAACGCCTACATCGCCATGAAGGCCGCGCCCGATCTCAAGCCCGGTAACTTCACCGCCATGCTGCGTCTGGACCACAATCGCGCGCTGTCGCAAATCGCCGCCAAGACTGGCAAAGCTGTGGCCGACATCGAAAAACTCTGCGTCTGGGGCAACCACTCGCCCACCATGTACGCCGACTACCGTTTCGCCACCATCAAGGGCGAATCCGTCAAGGCCATGATCAATGACCAGGAATGGAACGCCAACGTGTTCTTGCCTACAGTGGGCAAGCGCGGCGCGGCCATCATCGAAGCGCGTGGCCTGTCCTCGGCTGCTTCGGCTGCCAACGCCGCCATTGACCACATGCGCGACTGGGCCTTGGGCACCAACGGCAAGTGGGTCACCATGGGCATTCCTTCGCAAGGCTGGTACGGCATCCCTAAAGATGTCATGTTCGGCTTCCCTGTCACCTGCGAAAACGGCGAATACAAAGTCGTTGAAGGTCTGGACATCGACGCGTTCAGCCAAGGCTGCATCGACAAGACGCTCAAAGAGCTGACCGACGAACAAGCAGGCGTGGCTCACCTGATCTGATTCAGGGAAAAGTCGTCAAAGTGAGTCATCCGCGCCACATTTTGCTGGGGGCACAAGCCGGGAGCGTGCAGCTGCCGGTGTGTGACCATTACAGCGGTGTGGAGGCGCGGATGCGCAAGAGCCTGCAGCTGCAGGCCGAGATGACTCAGGAGTTCGGCACTTGTGTCTTCGATGTCACCTTGGACTGTGAAGACGGTGCGCCGGTGGGCGGCGAAGCCGATCACGCAGCCCTGGTGACAGAGTTGGCACTGGCCAAAAAAGCCGCTCGCGACGATGCGCGCATGGCGGTGCGTGTCCACCCGGTGGACCACCCCAGTTTTGAAGCCGACATGAGCCACATCGCGGGCCGTGCAGGTCACGCTTTGACGCACATCATGGTGCCCAAAGTCGAGAGCGTGGGCGATGTGGATCGCGCTCAAGCCGCCTTGATCAACGCAGGTGCTGGCCATTTGCCATTGCATGTGTTGATCGAATCGCCAGCAGCCGTGCACCGGGCCTTTGACATCGCAGCCCACCCTCGTGTGCAATCGATCAGTTTTGGCCTCATGGATTTTGTGTCGGCCCATGCGGGTGCTATTCCTGCTGAAGGCATGGGCATCCAAGGACAATTTACACACCCTCTGGTGATGCGTGCCAAGCTCGAGATCGCCAGCGCTTGCCACGCCCACGGCAAGGTGCCCTCACACTGTGTGGTCACTGAATTCAAGAACACCGATGCCATTCGCACTGCGGCCCAAAAGGCCGCCCGTGATCTGGGTTACACCCGCATGTGGAGCATCCACCCAGACCAGATCCGGCCCATCCTGGAGGCCATGGCCCCCAGTGAGGCACAAATTGACCAAGCCAGCCAGATCATTCTGGCCGCTCAGGCGGCCGACTGGGCACCCATCAGCCACGCGGGTCAATTGCATGACCGAGCCAGTTACCGGTTTTTTTGGCAACTGATCGAGCGCGCTCACCGAACTGGCCGCCATTTGCCCGCTCCGATGCGGGCTTTGTTTGATGTGGCGCCACGCCATTCGGAACCCAGCCTGTCATGATGTCCAGAGTCTTCAAAGGGATGTCTATGCGCAAGCGCCTTGTTGTTCTGGTCTTTGCCACGCTGCTGCCTGTCTGGGCGCAGAGCCAGGGCCCATCCGGAGGCAAGGCGCATCAGCCCCAGACGTCTGCGCAGGCCAAAGCGCGTGCGACAGCCGATCTCACGGCTCGCCTGCAGGCCCGCGCCATTGCACAGGCACAGGCACAGGCCCAGGCCCAGGCCCAGGCCCAGGCCCAGGCGGCTGCCTTGGTCAAGGCCTCCACGCTTCAGGGCACAAATTTGCCAGTTATTGCAGCCCTTTTCGAGAGTGTGCCGGCATTTGTCGCGCCCACTTTGCTCAACACCACACAGACTCCTGAACCCATGCAGGCCCTGCCTGCTTGGACCGAAGTGCAGCCTGCGCGCAGCGATGCGCCTGCAACACATTCCTTGGCTGCTGTGCCGCCACTGGCCGCTTCCCCGGCGCTGGTTGCTGTGCCGCCCCTGTCTCCAGTGGACTCTGGTTTGGCTGTGGCCACCCCTGTGGCCCACAGCGCCTCAGATCATGTCTCGCAAGAATTGGCCATCGCCCAGCAAATTCACCAAGGCCTCATGCCCTGTGAGATGGGGGCCAGCGTGCGTGTCCAAGCCGATACGGCGGCGCCGGGCTACTTCCATGTGCAGGGCAAAGGCTTCCGTTACCGCATGTACCCGGTGCGCACCACCACCGGAGCACTGAGGCTCGAGGACAAAAAGGCCGGTGCCGTGTGGCTGCAACTGGCCAACAAATCCATGCTGATGGACCAGAAAAAAGGCCGACGCGTGGCCGATGAGTGCGCACACCCCGAACAAGTGGCCTATGGCCAAGACATGAAAACCAACCCACCGCCCAGCCTGTTTGACAAAACCGGGATGGGCAGATCCAACGATTGACTTTGACTGACCGGAGAAAAAACCATGTTGAAAGCGTACCGTGAACACGCAGCCGAACGCGCTGCCTTGGGCATCCCGCCCCTGCCTCTTGATGCCAAACAAGTGGCCGAACTGATCGAGTTGATCAAGAGCCCACCTGCAGGCGAAGACGCCTTTTTGATGGACCTGCTGACGCACCGCGTGCCACCCGGTGTGGACGATGCCGCCAAGGTCAAGGCCTCCTTCTTGGCCGCCGTGGCGCACGGTGAAGTTCAAGTGGGTTTGGTCTCCAAAGCCAAGGCCACCGAGTTGCTCGGCACCATGGTGGGCGGCTACAACGTGCACCCCCTGATCGAGTTGCTCGACAGCGCTGAAGTGGCTGCCGTGGCCGCCGAAGGCCTGAAGAAAACCCTGTTGATGTTCGACTTCTTCAACGACGTCGCTGAAAAAGCCAAGGCCGGTAACGCCAAAGCCAAAGAAGTCATGCAAAGCTGGGCCGAGGCCGAGTGGTTCACCAGCCGCCCAGAGGTGGAAAAGAAAATCACCATCACCGTCTTCAAGGTGCCTGGCGAGACCAACACCGACGACTTGTCGCCAGCGCCCGATGCCTGGAGCCGCCCCGACATTCCATTGCACTACCTGGCGATGTTGAAAAACACCCGCGAGGGCGCACCTTTTAAGCCCGAGGAAGACGGCAAGCGCGGCCCCATGGCCATGATCGAAGAGCTCAAGAAAAAAGGCCATTTGCTGTCTTACGTCGGCGACGTGGTCGGCACCGGTTCCTCACGCAAGTCAGCCACCAACAGCATCATCTGGGGCTTCGGTGAAGACATCCCCTTTGTGCCCAACAAGCGCTTTGGCGGTGTGACCTTGGGCGGCAAGATCGCCCCCATCTTCTTCAACACCCAGGAAGACTCTGGCGCTTTGCCCATCGAAGCCGATGTATCGGGCTTGAACATGGGTGACGTGGTCGACGTGTTGCCCTACGAGGGCAAGATCGTGAAGAACGGTGAGACCGTCACCACCTTCCAGCTCAAGAGCGATGTGCTGTTTGACGAAGTGCGCGCCGGTGGCCGCATCAACCTGATCATTGGCCGCTCGCTCACCGCCAAGGCGCGTGAGTTCTTGGGCTTGCCCGCGTCCACCGTGTTCCGCCTGCCCACCGTGCCCGCGTCGACCAAAGCCGGTTTCACCTTGGCCCAAAAGATGGTCGGCCGTGCGGTGGGTTTGCCAGAAGGCCAAGGCGTTCGCCCCGGCACGTACTGCGAACCCAAGATGACCACCGTGGGTTCTCAAGACACCACCGGCCCCATGACCCGCGACGAGTTGAAAGACTTGGCTTGCCTGGGCTTCAGCGCCGACATGGTGATGCAGTCCTTCTGCCACACTGCCGCTTACCCCAAGGCCGTGGACGTCAAGACCCACCGCGAACTGCCTGCCTTCATCAGCAACCGTGGCGGCGTGTCGCTGCGCCCCGGTGACGGCGTGATCCACAGCTGGCTCAACCGTTTGTTGTTGCCCGACACCGTCGGCACCGGTGGCGACTCGCACACCCGTTTCCCCATCGGCATTTCTTTCCCCGCAGGCTCCGGTTTGGTGGCGTTTGGTGCAGCCACGGGCGTGATGCCTTTGGACATGCCCGAGTCCGTGTTGGTCCGCTTCAAAGGCGAGATGCAGCCCGGCGTGACCCTGCGCGATTTGGTGCACGCGATCCCGCTGTACGCCATCAAGAAGGGTCTGCTCACCGTGGCCAAGTCCGGCAAGATCAACGAGTTCTCGGGTCGCATCCTGGAAATCGAAGGCCTGCCCAACCTCAAGGTTGAGCAAGCGTTTGAGTTGTCCGACGCGTCCGCCGAGCGCTCGGCTGCGGGTTGCACGATCAAGCTCAACAAAGAGCCGGTCGAGGAATACCTGAAGTCCAACGTGGTGCTCATGCAAAACATGATCGCCAACGGCTACGCCGACGCCCGCACACTGGCGCGCCGCATCGAGAAAGTCGAAGCTTGGTTGGCCGCGCCCAACTTGCTCGAAGCCGACAAAGACGCCGAGTACGCCCACGTCATTGAGATCGACATGAACGAGATCAAAGAGCCGATCCTGTGCTGCCCCAACGACCCGGACGACGCCAAGTTCTTGTCCGACGTCGCCGGCACCAAGATCGACGAAGCCTTCATCGGTTCGTGCATGACCAACATTGGCCACTTCCGCGCCGCAGCCAAGTTGCTCGGCGGCAGCCGCGACATCCCGGTCAAGCTGTGGGTCGCCCCACCGACCAAGATGGACGAGAGCGAGCTGATCAAGGAAGGCCATTACGCCAACTTTGGCGCCGCCGGTGCCCGCACCGAGATGCCTGGTTGCTCGCTGTGCATGGGCAACCAAGCCCAAGTGCGCGAAGGCGCCACGGTGGTGTCCACCAGCACCCGAAACTTCCCCAACCGCTTGGGCAAGAACACCAACGTGTTCTTGGCCTCGGCCGAGTTGGCAGCCATTGCGTCCAAGCTGGGCCACATTCCGACAGTCGCCGAGTACCACGAGGCCATGGGCATCGTGAACAAGGACGGCGCTGCGATTTACAAGTACCTGAACTTCAACCAGATTGAAGAGTACGTGGAGAACGCGAAGGGCGTGACGGCCTGAGCCTTGCTACGCTGATGGAAGCGAAACGGCCCTTCGGGGCTGTTTTGCTGTGTCACCCGGCTGAGGAGAAGTCGAAGGAGAAGTCGGCAAAATACCGTGTTCTTCACAGGATTTAAGCCAACCACCTTTAGTCCTAAGCTCTTCAACCCGCGTCACCCGCGTCACCCGCGTCACCCGCGTCACCCGCGTCACCCGCGTCACCCGCAGCGCACGCTGCGCTGACAAACGGTAGCCGAGCACTAAGAGACCTGGCTGGAGTTGGCCAGCGCGTTCCAGCCGTGGTGCGCCATTTAGCGGGTCTGCAAGATCCAGACGCTGTGGTCATTGAGCACGCCGTGGATGAACACGGCAGTCGGCTGGGACGGGTTAGATTCTTTACCAGCGGTGTAGGCGTCATGACGGTGAAGAGGCGATGTGATGTGCATGGAGGTTATTTCTTTTTAAGGGTCTGGGATCAGCCGTTTGCCCAGGCAAACCACCACGTCTTCTTGGTAGCCCATGGCCTGGTAGAAGGTCACCACCGAGGTGTTGCCTGCGCGGACCAGCAAGCTCAGTTTGGGGCAGCCAGAGGCGAGCAACAGCGCCTCACCTTTGTGCATCAATGTTTTGGCGTGGCCTTGGCGCTGGTGATCCGGGGCGACCGCCAGGTAGTTCACCCAGCCCCGGTGGCCTTCGTAGCCGAACATGGCGGTGGCCATCACTTGGCCCTGTACTTCACCCACCAAAAAAAGATCGGGCCGCACTTGGAGCTTGCGGGCAATGTCTTTGTAGGGGTCGTTCCAGGGACGGGTCAGATCACAGCTTTGCCACAAAGCCACCACGGCGGCTTCATCAGTCTGTTGGTAGGCGCGTATTTGCATAGGGTTCAAGTTTTTTCGTTTGAGTGCTTTTTTGAGGTCGTCGATCAAATCGGCCGGGTCGTTCAGGCCAATCGTATCGGAGCCAATGCCGCTGGCTAGCAGGGCCTCGTCGCTCATGCGGAACTGCGTGGTGCTGGCCGTTTGGCTTACTTGTCCTTTTTCCCTTGCATCACGGCTTTCGATTTCGCGTAAAAGAGCGCTTCCAGCTTCTGCAAGGGAGCCGTTGTTCAAAATCTCAATGGCCCCTTTGGGCACCACAAAGGCGCTCGCACGCGCAACCCTTTGTTGGATTTCTTCGGGCGTTTCGCGCTGGCGCTGGGAGAGGCGTTGCGCCAGGGTCGCAGGGTCGGCGGTGATGTGCACCACCTGCAAGCCCGGATGGCTTTGCAGGGCTTGCGGTAAATGGCCGCGCGAGCCGTTCACCAGCACCCAGTGCCCTTGTTGCAAGCGCGCCAACTCGGTGTGCCTGATGCCATAGTGCAAGCCGTTGGCTTGCCATGCCAGCGCAAAGGCGCCTTGGCTGCGCAAATGCTCAAACCCCTCTGCGTCACTTGCTTCGTGCGCCTCACCGCCTGCTGATGCGGGCCGGGTGATGGTGCGCTGGGCCCAGTGCACTTGCATTTCGGGCGGCAGGTTTGCGCGCAACCAATCGAGCACGCTGTCTTTGCCCGCGCCCGATGGCCCCATGACGTAAATCAGGCGCCGGTTCATGCGGACAAGGCCATGGTGTCGACCAACTCAAAATCAGCCCCCGCTTGGGGTTCCACAAACAAGGCCAGGTGGCCAAAGCGGCAGGTCGGCAGGCCCTCGAAATGCGCGGTGGCCGCGGCTTGCACCGCGTGTTGAGCCTCTGGGTGCAATTCGTTCAATGGGCCCGTCAAAGACATGTGAAAGCGAAACTCGTCCAGCACCCAAGGGTAGCCCCAAGCCAACAACAGGCGGTCTTGTTCTTGCGTCAATGGGGCTTTGCGGCGGCGTGCCAAATCGGCCTCACTCAGGGCCTCGGCCAAGGGGTGCAGCTGCGTGACACAGGCCGCGGCGGTGGCTTGGATCATCGAGAGGTCTCCCTGCGGCACCAGTGCCCAAAAGCTTCCCATGCGGGTGACGTGAAGCGGGGGCATGTCAAAAGCGGGCAGGCGGTGGGCCAGATCACGAAGGGCGCTTTGCAGCGTGTGCAGGCTTTGCCCAGCGGCCAAGCGAAAGGGCGCTTTCAAGGTGGCATGCCAGCCGTAGCGACGGGGGTCGGCGGTGCAGGCCTGAAAGGCCGATGCCTCTACCCCCGCAATCACCGGTGGCGGGTAAGTAACGCCGCTGGCCGCGCAGCGGCCCAGCCAACGGCTGCCGGCTTGCCACCAGTCGCCATGCACCTCGGGTACAAAGTACACCGCACAGCGGTAAGGGTTCAAATCAGTATCAAGGTTCATCGTGTTTCACCGTCAACGTCACGCGGTCGCCCGCAAACCAGGCCATGGAAAATTCGATGGGCACGCCCTGGGGGTCCAAATTCACGCTGCTCACCAGAATCACCGGGCGTGTGCTGGATTGGCTGAGCCATCGGGCCACCTCTTTGCTGGGCAGGCGGGCGCTGATGCGGCTTTCTTGCCTTTGGTAATCGGCCACGCCCAGTTGCGCAAAGGCTGCGGTGATCGAGCCGCTGGCCTGCACGATCTCGGCCAGGCCGGTAAACCGGGGCAAGGGAAAGTAGCGCTCGCTCACATGCAGGGGTTGGCCTGCGCCTTCGCCAAGCACCTGCAAAAACAGCAGTGGGCTGTCCGGGGTCACTTGCAAGGCCAGGGCCTGATCGGCGTTGGCGGCCACCTCTTGGGCATGCATGACCTGCAAGCCGCCCCGCAAACCGGCTTGGGCCAGGCTTTGGCGGTGCCGGCTGCGCTTGCCCAAGGCCAGGTCGACGGCAAAAGCTTCGACAAAGGTGCCGCGCCCCTGCGTGGCGTGCACCAAACCGCGCTGGTCCAAGTGGGCCAGCGAACGGCGGATGGTGTGGCGGTTCACGCCAAACTGCTCGGCCAAAGCGTGTTCCGAGGGCAATCGCTCGCCGGGCCGGTACACGCCTTGGCCAATCGCATCGGCCAGTTGTTGGGCAATGCGTGACCAAAAGCTGGCTCGTTCAGACGCTTGTTCTGCGTCCTCAGCCGGCGCGGTCAAAGAAGAAAGCAGATTTGTCATGAAAGCTACACAGGGGTTACCTAAACTGGCGATATTATGAAGTTGTATAGACAAGATGCAGGATGCCACGCCGATGTTGCAATCATTTGACAAACCTGCGACAGCGCCAGCGAACCCTCGGGCCGAATGGATGGCCCTGCTGGCCCGCGCGCCGCTGCCCCTGCTCGAGCAGGGTCTGGCAGACCACACCCAAAGCACACCTCAATGGTTGCGCCGTCCTGAAACCGGCTTGATGATGGTGCAAGGCCGCGTGGGTGGCGCTGGAGAAAAGTTCAACCTGGGCGAAATGACGGTCACGCGCTGTGCTTTGCGCTTGGCCGCCGTCGCCAACACCTCAGACCCAGCGTTCAAGGACACCCCGGTTGGCGTGGCCTATGTGATGGGCCGTAACCACCGCCACGCCCAACTGGCAGCCGTGGCCGATGCCTTGCTGCAAACCCCCGCCGAATGGCCCGTGCTGGAGCAGCGCTTGCTGGCCCCCTTGCGCGCCCATGTGCAAGCGGGACAAACGCGTCGCCATGCGCAAGCACAAACCACCAAGGTGGATTTCCTGACCGTGGCGCGTGAAGCCTCGGGCGGCGATGAAGAGGAGTCCACATGAACGCGCAATCCATGCAATCGATGGTGGCAGGCTTTGACAGCGAGGCCTTTGGCAGCCAAGCGGTGTTTCGTGTGGCCTTGCAGGCGCTGTCCCACCCCGGCCAGATCTTGACCATGCCCATGGACGCCCAATTGCCCCACAGCGGCCATGGCGCCGCAGCCCTTTTGCTGTTGGGCCTGCTGGACGCAGACACCACCGTCTGGATGTCTGAATCACTGGCCCAAAGTGACGCGGCCGCGTGGTTGCGTTTTCATACGGGCTGCCTGTGTGTCTCTGACCCGCATGAAGCGCAGTTCCTTTGGCTGGCACAAGGCCAAGATCAAGGCCAAGACCCCAACTGGCCCTCCTTGGCCCAGTTGCGCCAAGGCAGCGATGCCTATCCTGACCAGTCGGCCACCTGCGTGATCGAGGTGCAAGGCCTGCAGCCCAGCGCCTCCGGTTGGGTGTTGCAAGGCCCCGGCATCGCCACGCAGCAGACCTTGCAAGTGCAGGGCCTGGCGGCAGACTTTTTAGCCCAATGGGCTGACAACCACGGCCGTTTTCCGCAGGGTGTGGATGTCTTCTTGACCACACCTACCCAGGTGGTGGGCCTGCCGCGCACCACCCGCATTTTGAATTCACTGGAGGCCTGAGATGTACGTGGCCGTCAAAGGCGGAGAAACCGCCATCCTCAACAGCTACAAGCTGCTGGCCGAGCAGCGCCGTGGCGACCCCCAGCAACCCGAGCTCACGGTAGACCAGATTCGACAACAGCTCAAACTGTCGGTGGACCGCGTCATGACCGAAGGCTCGGTGTACGACCCCGAGCTGGCCGCCTTGGCCATCAAACAAGCCAGTGGTGATTTGGTGGAAGCCATTTTTTTGCTGCGCGCTTACCGGGCCACCTTGCCGCGTTTGGGCAACACCTGCGCCTTGGATACCTCGCGCATGCAGCTGGACCGGCGCATCTCGGCCACCTTCAAAGACTTGCCCGGTGGCCAGGTGTTGGGCCCCACCTACGATTACACCCAACGCTTGCTCGATTTCAGTTTGCTGGCCAATGCCCAAACCACGCTGATTGAGGAGCCGCCCAAGCCCTTGGTCGATGTGCCCACCGCCGTGCCCCGCGTGGTGGACTTGCTCAACCAAGAAGGCCTGATCGAGAAAACACCTTGCCCCGACAACGACCCGGCACCCATGGACCTGACCCGGTCGCCCTTGCGCTTTCCGGCAGACCGGGCCACCCGCTTGCAAAACCTGGCGCGTGGCGATGAGGGCTTTTTGCTGGCCATGGCCTATTCCACCCAACGCGGCTACGCGCACACCCACCCCTTTGTGGGCGAGGTGCGCCTGGGCCAAGTGGCGGTGGAAGTGTTGCCCGAGGAGCTGGGCTTTGCCATTTCGATCGGCGACATGGAAATCACCGAGTGCGAAATGGTCAACCAGTTCGCCGGTAGCAAAACCGAGCCGCCGCAGTTCACTCGGGGATATGGCCTGGCCTTTGGCCACAGCGAACGCAAAGCCATGGCCATGAGCCTGGTGGACCGCGCCTTGCGGGCAGAGGAGTTGGGCGAAGCCATCGAGTCACCTGCGCAAATGCAAGAGTTTGTGCTCTCGCACAGCGACAGCCTGGAGGCCTCGGGCTTTGTGCAGCATTTGAAACTGCCGCATTACGTGGACTTTCAGTCCGAGCTGGAGCTGGTGCGCAAAATGCGCGCGCAGCAAGCCAGCCCTGCGCTGCCGCAGGAGGCCCCATGAACCGCCTGC
>JAIXOZ010000108.1 GCA_027486495.1 Comamonadaceae bacterium
TGCGCGTCCTGAAAACCGGTGTTGGCGCCCCGCACACCAAAGATGGGCAGCAGATGGGCGGCGTCGCCCATGAACAAGGTGCGTCCCACCAGATAGTCGGGCAAAGTGAGCGTGCGGGCTGAATACACCGAGCACCAGTCCATCTCCCAGGGCTTGTCGGCGTGGCCAATCATGGCCAGTTGGGCGTTGATGCGGGTTTTGAGTGATTCGAGCGACAAAGCTTGCTCGGGCGTTTCGCCTTCGGGCAGTTGCTAGTCCACGCGCCAGATGCCCAGAGGCTCTCGGTGCAGCAGCACGGTGTTGCCGCGGTTCCATTCGGGGTCAAAAAAGGCCAGGCGCTCGGTGGGCAAAGGCAGTTCGATGCGGATGTCGGCGATGACAAAACGGCCTTCGTAAGACGCGCCTTCAAGCTTGAGATCCAGCAGGCTGCGGATGGCCGAGCGGGCCCCGTCCGAGGCGACCAGCCACTCGGTCTGCAGGGTGTAGGGGCCTTCGGGGGTGTCCACTTGCAGTTGGGCGTGGTCGGCATGCTGCGCCACCGCCGTGACGCGGTTGCCCCAGCGCAGATCGATCAGGGGGTTGGCCTCGCAGGCTTCGACCAAGTACTGCTCCAAAAACTGCTGCTGCAGGTTGATCATGGGGCCAAAACGGTCGTTGTCGTCGTGCGGGGCTTCCATTCGAAAAACGCGCTGGCCCCGATAAAACGAGTTGCCAAAGCGCCAGGGCAAGCCGTTGTGTGTGACGCGTTCGGCCACACCCACCTGTTGCAGGATTTCCATGGAGCGGCGGGTGAACACGATGGCGCGGCTGCCCTCGCACACTTGTTGTTCCGATTCCAGCAGCACACAGGGCACCCCAAAGCGGGCCAGCTCCAGGGCAGCTGTCAGGCCCACCGGGCCGCCACCGGCAATGACCACGGGGTGCAGCGGTTGCGCCGGGTGTTGAGAGGGCAACCAGGGCTGATGCACGGTGTAGTCGTAATAAATCGAGCTTATTGCCGCGTTGGCCGGCTGGTGCATGTTGGCTCCTGGGTGTGACGCAGCGGATTCAATGGAGGATGAGTTTAGACAAGACCCTTGATCGAAAGCGTCACCTTTTGGGGACAGTCTGAACCGTCCCCGGATCGAGCAACCAGGCTACCAGCGCCTTGTGACCTGAAACGTCCAGCTTTCGGTAAATGCGCTTGGTGTAGGTCTGCGCACTGGCCAGCGTCAGGCCCAAGCGCAGGGCCAATTGTTCTGTGCTCAGCCCTTGCAGCAGGCCGCTAACGACATCCAGATCGCGTGGGGTGAGCACTGGGCCACGCAGGGCCAAGCGATCGAGCAACAAAGCCATCAAATCCGCACTGAGGACTTGCCCGGTGTAATGCAAACGCACGGCCTGCACGATCAGAGGCGCCAGAGCTTGCACAGTGGCCAACTCCTGATCCGTCATCAGCCCGTGCTCCAGTCCCCGGTAAAGGTTGACCGACAACCAGCGCCGGCCCTCATGCAACGACAAAATCGCCAAGCGCTCGGCCACGCGTGGCCATTCATAGCAAATTTGGCGGTAATCGGGGTGCTCGACAGCGTGAGCGGCTTGCCGGTGCAGCACGATGTGCGGATGCTGGGGCGTGGCCCTGAGGGCCATTTGGTGGTGCGACCGCATGGCCAGCTGCGCACCATCCAAGCGGTAAAAACGCTGAACGTAAGCCTGCGAAATGTCGGGTAAGGCGAGGGTTCGGGCCTGATCCCCCACGGCCAGGGTGCGAGGACGCCCTACCCCCTCGAAGGAAAAAATCGTGCATTGCGCCATGGGCACCCAAGTGGCCAGCAAACGCAAAATCTCCTCCGCCACGGCGTGGCGGTCAGAAGCGCCCAACTTGCCCATCAAGGCAGTCACCTTCAAAAGCGGCAAATCGGGCAATGCTGCGCCGGGGTCAGGACAAACCCAATGGCCAGCGGGGGCGAATATGCCAGAGCAGTCAGGACAGGTCATGCACGTATTCTTAACGATTTGAAACTCTGATGGCTGACGCCAGAGGTCCATTTGACATCTTGGATCACAGGCATCGTGGGGTATTCTTGAGTGATGCCTTTCACCCTCGCGCACCCTGCCCACCACGAGCTGGTCATCAAGAAAAGCCGATTCATCGCCTGCGTTGAATCGGTCGCTGGACGTGACGAGGCGCAGGCCCGGGTGGCGCAGCTCAAAGCCCAGCACCCCGATGCTGCCCATGTGTGCTGGGCTTTGCTGGCCGGTGGCCAGTCAGCCGCCAACGACGATGGCGAACCTGGCGGCACCGCAGGTCGGCCCATGCTGGAGGTGCTGCGGCACCAAGAGATGGAAGGGGTCATGGCTTCGGTGGTGCGGTACTTTGGTGGGGTCAAGCTGGGGGCGGGTGGGCTGGTGCGGGCCTACACCGACGCGGTGGCGCAAGCGATGCTGACAGCCGAGAAAATTCCTGTGGTCAAACAAGCCAAGCTGGTGTGTTCGGTTCCCTATGCGCTAGAAGGCCTGGTCAGGCACGAGGTAGAACTGGCTGGGGCCAATTTGCTGGATGTGCAGCATGGCTCGTTGGTGAGTTTGCATTTTGCGCTGCCAGACCATCTGGCGGCGACCCTGATGGGGCGACTGAACGAAAGTGGCAGGGGGCAGTTGCAATGGCTTGAGGGCGACAGGCTGGACGGGGGCTTGGTCTGATAATTCCACCCATGCCTGAAAATTTGCCTCTTCGCCAGCCCAGCTCCAAAACCGATTTGTTTGTGTCATTCACTTGGCTGGCCCTACAAGGCTTTGGCGGGGTGCTGGCCGTGGTCCAGCGCGAGTTGGTCGAGAAAAAACGCTGGATGACGCAGGCTCAATTTGTTGAAGACTGGGCCGTGGCGCAAATTTTGCCCGGTCCCAATGTGGTGAATTTTTGCCTGATGATCGGCGGCCGTTATTTTGGTTTGGCCGGTGCCCTGGCTTCTTTGGCGGGTTTGCTGTTGGCCCCGCTGGCGGTGGTGTTGGTGTTGGCCATGGCTTTTGGCGGCGTGTCGGATGCCGCATGGGCGCAAGGCGCGTTGCGCGGCATGGGTGCCGTGGCGGCTGGATTGATCGCTGCGACCGGCATCAAATTGATGAGTGCCTTGAAACAAAACCCCATGGGACTGCCGGTGTGCACAGCCGTCATGCTGGTCACCTTTGTCTGCGTGAGCGTCTTACGCTGGCCGCTGATTTGGGTCTTGCTGGGGGTGGGCAGTGCCGCTTGCGGTTGGGCTTATGTGCAGCTGCTGCAGCAAAAGTTGGACAAAGGGGACGCTGCATGAACTTGGCCATTGAACTGAGCGTCAGTGATTGGTTGACGTTTTTCAACCACTTTTTGTCCCTGTCCCTGTTGGCTGTGGGTGGAGCGATCATCACGGCCCCCGACATGCACCGGTTCTTGGTGGACGAGCACCAGTGGCTGAGCGATCAACAGTTCACATCGTCCATCGCCTTGGCGCAGTCGGCACCGGGACCCAACGTGTTGTTCGTGGCCGTGATGGGCTGGAACGTGGGTTTGAACGCCGGTGCGGGTTTGGGCGGCGGCTGGTTCAGTGTGGGTTTGTCGGCTCTGGGCGTGGCGCTGAGTTTGATCGGCATCATGCTGCCCTCGTCCATATTGACCTACACCACCACGCGTTGGGCGCAGCGCCACCGCGACAATTTGGGTGTGCGGGCCTTCAAACTGGGCATGGCACCGGTGGTCATTGCTCTGCTGGTCTCTACGGGCTGGTTGCTCACGGCGGGTCACAACCAGCCAGCGAAAGATTGGCCGCTGTGGCTGCTCACGACCGTGGCCATGGTGCTGGTCTGGCGCACCCGCATCCACTTGTTGTGGTTGATTGGTGCGGGCGCCGTGATCGGCGCCCTCGGCTGGGTTTGAGGCCTTAGCGAGGGCTCTCGAAGAACACCGTATTCGAGAAATCGCTGACCTCGAAATAGACTTTTTTCTCGCCCGGATCGACTTCGAAATTGAAGTTCTCATCGAGCACGCCGTAACCGTAGCGGTAGGCACGGGCTTTGCCGTCGTCTGTGCCCAAAGCGGTGCTGACTTTGTCCACCTTGATGAATCGGCGCACCAGCTTCTCGCCTGCATACACCTCCATCACACCATTGGTGCCGGTCCAGTTCTGGATGCTGCGGCTGATTTTGTTTTGCTGCTCTTGAGTGCAGGCGGCCAACAGGCTGGCTGCGCCTACCGCAAAAATTAAAGCCATTCGGCTGGTTATGGTTGACATGACGGACTCCCTTTTTTTGAAAAATAAATGAATTAACAGGTGGTTCAGCAGCGCTGGCGCAAGGCTTCGTACAGGCAAACGCCGCTGGCTACTGACACGTTCAAGCTCTCCACTGCACCCCGCATGGGGATGCTGACCAGCTCGTCGCAGTTCTTGCGCGTCAGCTGGCGCATGCCCGCGCCCTCAGCGCCCAGCACCAGGGCGGTGGGCACTTTCAGGTCGGCTTGGTAAATGTTGCGGGGCGCATCGTCGCTGGTGCCCACGATCCAGATCTCGCGCTCCTTGAGTTCGCCCAAGGTGCGCGCCAGGTTGGTGACCATGAAATACGGCATGGTTTCGGCCGCGCCGCTGGCCACCTTGGCCACGGTGGCATTGATGCCCGCCGCATGGTCTTTGGGGGCAATGACCGCATGCGCACCCGCACCATCGGCCACTCGCAAACACGCGCCCAGGTTGTGCGGATCGGTCACGCCGTCCAGCACCAAGAGCAAAGGCGGGCCTTCAACGGTATCGAGCAGGTCGTCCAAGGAATGGTTTTGGGGCATGGGCGCGACCATGGCCACCACGCCCTGGTGACCATGACCACCGGCCAGCTTGGCCAGGCGCTCACCGTCCGATTCGATCATGCGCATGCCCGAATCACGGGCCTTGTCGATGAACTGCCGCATGCGCGCATCGCGGCGGGTGACCTCGTAATGGATTTCAACAACGGATTGGGGGGCGATCTTGAGGCGAACGCCCACGGCATGAAAGCCGAACAGCACTTTATGGGATGACATCCGGAGATTATCGTTGCTTGAAACATGCGTCGGTCAGGCTCGCCCAAAACGTGCCCCAGTTTCAGCTTTGGGATTGTGCAGGCTCCGTCAAGCGACCTACCTGGATCACCAAGCTGCGCTCGCATTTGGCGGCCAGCAGGCGGTCGTGAGTGACCAGAACCAAGGTTGTGCCCTGCTCGCGGTTGAGCGCGAACATCAAATCCATGATCGACTCACCGGTGGCATGGTCCAGGCTGCCGGTGGGCTCGTCAGCCAGCAACACATCGGGTTGCACCACAAAGGCACGGGCCAGGGCCACACGCTGCTGCTCACCACCACTGAGCACTTTGGGCAGGTGCTTCAAGCGCTCACCCAGGCCCACGCGCTGCAGCATGGCCGTGGCAGTGGCGCGGGCATCCGGCCGATCGGCCAACTCCAGGGGCAGCATGACGTTTTCCAACGCTGTCAGATTGGGCATCAACTGAAAACTCTGGAACACAAATCCCACATGCTGGGCTCGCACCGCCGCGCGCTCGTCCTCGGACAAATCGAACAGCGACTGCCCTGCCAACACCACCTGCCCGGTGCTGGGCGTGTCCAGTCCGGCCAGGATCGCCAGCAGTGTGCTTTTGCCTGAACCAGAAGCACCGACAATGGCCGCTGTTTCCCCGGCGTTCAGTGAGAAATCGATATCACGCAAAATGCGCAGTTCGCCGCTGGCGTCTTGCACTGTTTTGGAGACGCCACGCACGGCAAGGATGGATTCAGGCATGCACAAACCTTTGTTGAGACGACGCCACTTTAACTGGACCTTGCTGGCCCTTGCCAACTGGGGCCTTGCCGCGCCAGCCAGGGCAGCCTCTGGGCAGCGCATTTTGGTGGTGGGCGACTCCCTCAGCGCCGAATACGGCCTGGCACGCGGCACCGGTTGGGTGGCCTTGCTGCAAAAACAGCTGGCCACCGAAAAGCCCGGCGTGCAGGTCATCAATGCCAGCATCAGCGGCGACACCACGTCGGGCGGGCGCGCTCGCCTGCCCGCCTTGATCCAACGCCACCAACCCAGCCATGTGGTCATCGAGCTGGGCGGCAACGACGCCTTGCGTGGCCTGCCCATGGCCATGACACAAGGCAATTTGCTGGCCATGACCCAACAAGCACAATCGGCCGGGGCCCAAGTTCTTTTGCTGGGCATGCAAATGCCGCCCAACTACGGCCCCGAGATGGCGCGGCAATTTGAAGCCGCGTATGCCCAAGTGGCCAAAAGCCAGAAGGCCGCTCTGGTTCCATTCTTTTTGAAAGGCGTGGGCGACGATCCCGAGCCGCTCAAATGGTTCCAGAGCGACCGTATCCACCCCAATGAAGCCGCGCAGCCGCGCATGCTGGCCAACGTCTGGCCCACTTTGAAGAAACAATTGAAATGAGCCTTCACCTGATCTCGGCCTTGGCTGCCATGGCCCGACTGGACCAGTTTGACGCCATCCTCGACGCCCGCTCTGAAGGAGAACACGCCGAGGACCATCTGCCTGGCGCCCAGAGCTGGCCTTCGCTGAACAACGAAGAGCGCATCAAGGTGGGCACGCTGTACAAACAGGTCAACCCCTTCGAGGCGCAAAAAGTGGGGGCTGCGCTGGTGGCCAAAAACATCGCCCGCCACATCGAAAACCAGGTGATGGACAAGCCCAAGAACTGGCAACCGCTGGTGTACTGCTGGCGTGGGGGCAAGCGCAGCAACTCGCTGGCGCTGATCCTGGGGCAAATCGGCTTCAAGGTGCACCTGATCGAAGGCGGCTACAAGGCTTTTCGCAAAGAGGTAATGGAAGACATCCCACGCCAAGCCCAGCGACTGCAATTCAAGGTGTTGTGTGGACCCACCGGCTCTGGCAAGACCCGCTTGCTGCAAGCATTGGCCCAAGAAGGCGCTCAGGTTCTGGACCTGGAAGCCATTGCCTGCCACCGCAGTTCGGTGCTGGGCTTGATTCCGGGCACGCCACAACCTAGCCAAAAGGCGTTTGACACGCAGGTTTGGGATGCGTTGCGTGGTTTCAGCGTGGACCGTCCGGTGTTTGTCGAAGCCGAAAGCAAAAAGGTGGGGAATCTGGCGGTGCCAGATGCGCTCATGAACGCCATGCGGGCCAGCCCCTGTCTGCGGGTGGATCTGTCAATCGTGAATCGGGTGAGTTTGCTGCTGGAGGACTATGCGTTCTTCACAGAGGACCGCGCCCTGTTCGCCGACCGCTTGGAGAAACTGGTGGCACTGCGTGGCAAAGCCGTGGTGCAAGGCTGGCAAGAACGCATTGAGCGCGGGGAAATGCGCGAGGTGGTGACCGAATTGCTCTCAGGCCACTATGACCCGGGGTACGAGACCTCCACCGGCAACAACTTTGTGCATTACGCCCAAGCCCCGCTGATCACCCCTGCAAGCCACCACATGACCGACATGCAAGCTTTGGCGAGGAATCTGACGCCAAAGTCTTAAGCAGCGTTGAGCAGGTGATTCAAGCGGCGGGTGCGGGCGGTTGTGCGCCGCCAGGCGCAGCCGTATCAACATCGCCGTCTTCAACCTCAATTTCGGAGCCGTCTTCGGCCAACAGACCCGACTTGCGGTCGGACTTGGCTTTGAGCTTGTCTTCTTTTTTGCGTTTTTTGGCCAGTTCTTTTTGGCGCTTTTCGAATCCGTAGTTGGGTGTGGCCAAGATGGCTCCTTTAATTTGAGCTGCCCAATGTAACAGCTTCTTCGGGGTTTTCTTCCCACTCGACGCTGCCCCGGTAGGCATGCCAGCTGGCATGACCCAGCCAAGGCCCCACCACGATGATGCCCAGCGCCCAAGGCCACAGGGCCGCGAGCACCCACACGCTCAGCAGCAGGCCCCACAGCAGCATCACGCCCGGGTGCGAAAAAACCACCCGCATGCTGGTGATCACCGCCGAGATGGCATCGGTGTCCCGGTCCAAAATCATGGGAATCGACACCACCGACAGGCCATAGACCAGCGCGGCGAACACGCCACCAACGGCCAAATAAACCATCAAGAATTCTATGTTTTGAGGGTTGAAAACCGCCTCGAGCACGCCCGTGGTGGAAGGCATGCCGGTGTTAAAGAACACCGCAAAGACCACCAGCGACGCCCTGCCCCACAGCAACTCCAGCACCATGAGCACCAGCACCAACATGGCCATGCTTTTGATGTGCTGGTCCCAGCACATCAAGGAACTGGACATCTGCGGCACTTCGCCCAGTTCCCGCTTGCGGCTGACCTCGTACAAGCCCATGGCCAAAAAAGGCCCTACCAGCAAACAGCCTGAGATCAAGGACAAGGTGTACTCGGGCTTGTGTTTGAACACCAAGGCCAGCACTTGCGCCATGCCCCAGAAACACAGGCCGTAAAACAAAGCGATGCCCGGGTGATGGCGCATGTCTGTCAGGCCCCGTGCCAGCCAGCGAAAAGGATCGGCAAAGCCCAAAGGCCGCATCAGCGAACGCGGCCCCACAGGCGGCGGGGGCACATAGGGCGTGGCCATGGTGGGCAGGTCTGGCTCGGGGTCAGCCTCAAGAGACTTGGCATCGGCGTTCATGTGATCCGTCAATCTGAAAATGCAAAGGTTTTCAGATTACCCCCACCGGTACGCTTTGAACAGTCAGGAAACCCCCAAGTGCGCGTGTCTTGGGGCACAAAAATGCCCACTTTGTCACCGGCGTGATCAGGCCATGGGCAAATGCGCTTGCACCGCTTGATGCAAGTCAAGAATCAAATCCTGCGCCGACTCCAGACCGGTCGAAAAACGCACCAGCGTGCCCGACTTCAAATGGCCAGGCCAGGCTTGGCGCATAGCGGCGATGTCATAAGGCACCACCAGACTCACCGGTCCACCCCAGCTGTAGCCGATCTTGAAGAGTTTCAATCCATCGCAAAAGGCGTCCACCTGAGCTTGGCTGAAACGCGCATCGATCATGACGCTGAACAAACCCGCCGCCAAGCCCGTGCCGGGCTCGCGATCACACAGGGCTTGCCAATGGGCGTGGCCAGGAGCGCCTTCAAAGGCCGGGTGCATCAGTTGCGCGCATTGTGGCTGGGTTTGCCACCAGGCGGCCAAGGCGCGGGCGGTCTGGTCGTGCGCGGCATAACGCAGCCCAATGCTGGGCAAGGAACGCAGCACAGTTTCAGCGTCGTTGGCCGCCACGCCCAAGCCCAGGCGCATGTGGCAGAGTTTGATTTGGAGGTGCAAAGCCGCGTCGCGCGTGATGACGCTGCCCATCAACACATCACCACCGCCGCTGGGGTATTTGGTGAGCGCATGGGCGCTGATGTCCACGGCCAGGCTGCCCTGTCCACCGGCACCGTCGCCGAGCAAATCAAAAGGCTTGAAGGCCAGGCCCGCACCCCAGGTGTTGTCCAGTGCGCACAAAACACCGCGCTCGCGGCAGTGGCGCACCATCTCGGGCAAATCGGGAAACTCCATGCTCACCGAGCCGGGCGCTTCGAGCCACACCAGGCGCGTGCTGGGCGTGATCTGGCGAGACAAATCATCCGGATCCATCGGATCGTAAAAACGGTGCGTGATGCCAAAGTGTCGCAACTCACCATCGGCCAGCGCCTTGTTGGGGCCGTAGGCGTTGTCCGGGATGAGCACTTCGTCGCCGGTTTTCAGGACTGCCAGGGCCACAAGGGCCAACGCCGCCAAGCCGCTGGGCACCAGCATGCATTGCAATCCACCTTCCAAAGCGCTCAAACGCTCTTCCAACAAATAAGTCGTGGGCGTGCCATGCAAGCCGTAGGTGTAAGCTGATTTGTCTTTCCACTCACGCTGGCGCATAGCGGCCACGGTGGGAAAGTAAACCGTCGAGGCCTTGAACACGCCCGGCTGGGGCGCTTCGAATCCAGCAGGTGGTATGTAGGGGTGGTGAATCAGGCCGGTGACGCTGGGCACAGCGGGAAAATTTGAATGGTCTTTTTGCATCTGGACATCCTAATGCAAACAGCCTCCCAAAGGAGGCTGCTCAAGGTCAACTCAGGGAAAATCCGAGTCGGCTCAGACGCGCCACTTCTCGATCAACTTTTCGGGGCGCATGTTGTCGTATGGCTCGAAGGGCTGATGAATCCAGGGGTTGGTGGGCAAGTCTTCCACCGAGTAATCGGACTTGAAGGTCGACACGCCTTTGGTCCAGATCACGGCGGTGCGCAATTCGGTCACCGGCTTGTAGTTGTTCTTGAGCTGGTCCACCACCGCACGCAAGGTGTGGCCGGTGTCGGCCAGATCATCCACCAACAGCACTTTGCCAGCGATTTCGCCCTTGGGGGTGGTGATGTAGCGGGCAATGTCCAGGTGCCCTTGCACCGTGCCGGCTTCGGCGCGGTAAGAGCTGGTGGACATGATGGCCAAAGGCTTGTCAAAAATGCGCGACAAAATATCGCCAGGACGCATGCCGCCACGGGCCAGGCACAGGATGTTGTCGAATTCCCAGCCGGACTGGTGGATTTTGATGGCGAGTTTTTCGATGAGGTTGTGGTACTCGTCGTAGCTCACGTACAGGTGTTTGCCGTCTTCGGTCAACATGGGAGGAACTCCGTCAAAAGGTGGGTGAAAAACAGGGCGGCAGTCCGCTCAATCAGACCGCAAAGGGGTTGTGCAACAAGATCGTGTGGTCACGGTCAGGGCTGGTGGAGACCACATGAACGGGCACGCCGGTCACTTCAGCAATGCGGTCCAGGTAGTAACGGGCCGTGGCGGGCAGCTTGTCCATCTCGGTCACGCCCACTGTGGTCTCAGTCCAGCCCGGAATCACTTCGTAAATCGGCTTGCAGCGAGCAATCTCGTCCGCGCCCATGGGCAGAATATCGATGGTTTCGCCGTCCAGCTCATAGCCAGTGCACAGCAGCAACTCTTTGAGACCGTCGAGCACATCCAGCTTGGTGATGCACAAGCCCGACAGGCCGTTGACCTGCGCACTGCGCTTGAGCAAAGCGGCATCGAACCAGCCGCAACGGCGTGAACGGCCAGTGGTCACGCCTTTTTCAGCGCCCACCGTGGACATGTGGTAACCGGGCGTGCCCGGGGTTTCCCAATCGAGTTCGGTGGGGAACGGGCCACCACCGACGCGGGTGCAATAAGCCTTGGTGATGCCCAAGATGTAGTGCAACATGCTTGGACCCACGCCAGAGCCTGCGGCCGCGTTACCCGCCACGCAGTTGCTCGAAGTGACGAAAGGGTAAGTGCCGTGGTCCACGTCGAGCAAGGTGCCTTGCGCGCCTTCAAACAACAAATTGGCACCGGTCTTGTGGGCGTCGTTCAGCTCACGCGATACATCGGCCACCATGGGCAGCAGCTCTTTGGCGTCAGCCATGGCTTCGTTGTAGGTGGTGTCAAAGTCGACAGGCGCAGCGCCCAAGATGTTGACCAGAATTTCGTTGTGCAAAGCCAGGTTTTCGCGCAGTTTGGTGGCGAAACGCTCGGGGTATTTGAGGTCTTGCACGCGCAGAGCACGGCGGGCCACTTTGTCCTCGTAGGCGGGACCAATGCCGCGGCCAGTGGTGCCGATTTTGGCGGTACCGGCTTTTTCCTTGGCGGCCTCACGACCGACATCGAGGGCGACGTGGTAGGGCAAGATCAGCGGGCAAGCCTCGCTCACGCGCAGGCGTGAACGCACTTCGACACCGGCTTTCTCAAGGCCTGCAATTTCTTCGAGCAGTTTGGGCACGGACAGCACCACACCATTGCCGATGTAGCACTTGACGCCTGCGCGCATGATGCCGCTGGGGATCAGGTGCAAAGCGGTTTTGACGCCGTTGATGACCAAGGTGTGGCCCGCATTGTGACCCCCTTGAAAACGCACCACGCCCTGGGCGCTTTCGGTCAACCAGTCGACCAGTTTGCCTTTGCCCTCGTCGCCCCATTGGGTGCCGACAACGACCACGTTACGGCCTTGCAACTTGTTCATGCTTGAAATGTTCTTTCTCAAAGAGCCTGTACCAACCACTGCCCTGCCGCTTCGATCAACTCGCGGTCGCAATGGAATTCGTCGATTTCGCTTTCATGGCCTGGTAAGACACAGACCACGGTTTCGCCCCGGCTGCGCAGCGCAGCGATGGCCGCACGCAAGGAGGCCGATGGACCCCAAGGGGCACGAATGGCTGCACGCAAAGCCAAAGGCTGAACGGCGGCCACCAATTCTTTCAAATCGAGGCTGAAACCGACAGCCGGCCGGTCGCGGTCAATGCGGTGGCCAAAGACCGCGCCCACACCGTCGTAGCGGCCGCCACGGGCCAAGGCGTCCGATGCACCTTTGGCGTAAATGGCAAAGCGCATGCCGCTGTAGTAAGCGTATCCGCGCGAATCACCCAAGTCGAAACTCACGGCCACACCCGGGATCTGCTCGGCCAACCAACGCAGCTGGGCCAGGGCCTGCGTGATTTCGGGATGGTTGGGCAAGCGCGCTGCCGCACGGTCCAGGACACTCACATCACCATACAAATCGACCAGAGCCAAGAGCCCATCACGCGCTGCAGGCTGCAAACCAGCGCTCAATCGGGCCAAGGCCGAGGCGTCTTTGCTTGCCAAGGCGGCATGGATGGCGTGGCGCTGCGCTTCGCTCAAGGGCTGGTCTTGCAACAAGCGGTTCACGATTCGGGCATCGGCCACGTCCACCTGCAGCCCCGATGCGCGGCCAGCGGCCAGGCAATCGAGTGCCAGTTGCAGGATTTCCAAATCGGCTTCAGGGCCAGCATGGCCATAAATTTCAGCGCCCAGTTGCAGCGGCTCTCGGGTGGCATGGGGTCGCGACGGGCGGGTGTGCAGCACCGGTCCACAGTAGCAAAGACGGGTCAACGACGTGCGACCGAGCAAGTGCGCATCGATGCGAGCCACCTGCGGGGTGGTGTCGGCACGCAATCCCAAAGTGCGGCCCGAGAGTTGGTCAACCAGTTTGAAGGTTTGCAAATCCAGGGCTTCACCCGTGCCGGTCAGCAGGGATTCCAAATGCTCCAGCAGCGGCGGCATCACCAGTTCGTAGCCATAGCCACGGGCGGTGTCCAGCAGTTCGCGGCGGAGTTCTTCGATGTGGCGAGCCTCGGAGGGCAAGACATCGGCAACGTGATCCGGGAGGACCCAAGCAGACATGAGGGGATGGGGGAGACGGTTAAAAACGAGATTTTACCGGGTTGACAGGCTCATTTCCGGCAAAGAGATTGGCAAATTGTCCAAATCCAGTCCGCCTTGGAAGCGAAGGGCCAAAACGCCCTGCCTCGGCAGCTGTGCATCTTCAGGCCAAGAGCCAGATGACCACCAAACCGAAAAGTACCATGAGCAGACCGAAAAACCGGATCTGCCCTTCTTGGAGTTGGAGCATTTGCTCGAACAGGCCGCGCCATCGGCGCGGCGAAATCATGGGCAACAAACCCTCCAGGATGAGCATCAGGCCCAAAGCCAGCAGGAGGGTGTCGAGCAAAATTTACTTCCGGACAGGCGAACCGCCCGGTGTGCCACGCATGCCCTTGAAGAACTCAGAACTGCTGGGGTCCAGCACCATCACGTCGCCCTTGCTGTTGAAGCTGGACTTGTAGGCCTCCAGGCTGCGGTAGAACTGCGCAAACTGCGGGTCGCGGCCAAAAGATTCGGCATACAAACGCGCTGCTTGGGCATCGCCCTCACCCTTGATCTTCTGGGCGTCACGGTAAGCGTTGGCAATGGTCACCTCGCGCTGGCGGTCGGCGTCAGCGCGGATTTTTTCACCCTCTGCACCACCGGTTGAACGAAGTTCGTTGGCCACACGCTTGCGCTCGGCTTCCATACGGCGATAAACCGATTCGGTGATGGTGTCCACATAGTCAGCGCGGGTGATGCGCACATCCACCACGTCCACACCCCAAGGCTTAGCGCCTTTGACCACGACCAGCACAGCGGCTTTCACGTCGTCCATCAGCTCTTCTCTCTTGAGAGACAACAATTCGTTGACGGTGCGTTTGTTGATCTCCTCCTGGAAAGCGTTGCGAACCACGCGGTTGAGCTGGTTGGTACCTGCCTTCTCATCCAAACCCACGTTGCGGATGTAGGCCTGTGGGTCGGTGATGCGCCAACGCACATACCAATCAATGACGACACGCTGCTTTTCAGCCGTGAGCATGGGCTCGTTTTCGGGGCTGTCCAGGGTCAACAAACGCTTGTCAATGTAATTGACGTTTTGCAGGGGGGGCGGCAGTTTAAAGTGCAGGCCAGGCTCGGTGATCACTTCCTTGATTTGACCCAAAGCGTAGACCACGCCAAATTGACGCTGGTCCACCACGAACAATGTAGAGCTGAGCAGTGCGAACACCACCAGCAAACTCGATATCCACAATCCGATGCGATTCATTGTCTTGTTCCTTATCGTGGATCGCGGCTACGCGAACGCTCGAGGTCTCGGGAGCGGGTATCCACCGTGCCGTTGCTGCCTGCGGTGGCAGGGGCTGCGGGCACATCCATGGCGGGCGGGGCCACTTGCGTGACCTGTTGCATGATTTTGTCGAGCGGCAAGTACAGAAGGTTGGAGCCTGACTTGCTGTCCACCAGCACCTTGGTCACGTTGCTGTAGATCTGCTGCATGGTGTCGGTGTACAGGCGGTCACGCATGACCTGCGGTGCCTTTTGGTACTCGGGCAGGATGGTCTTGAAGCGCTGGGCATCACCTTCGGCTTGCGCCACGATCCGTTCGCGGTAAGCATCGGCCTCTTCCTTCAGGCGCGAGGCAGCTCCCACGGCACGTGGGATCACATCGTTGGCATAAGCTTGCGCTTCGTTCTTGGCGCGCTCGCGCTCCTGGCCAGCTTTGAGCACATCGTCAAAAGCAGCTTGCACCTGCTCGGGCGGACGCACACCGCCTTGCTGCAAGTTGATGCCCACCACCTCGATGCCCACCTTGTAGCGGTCAAGAATGACCTGCATTTTTTCACGCACGCGAGGCGCGATCTGGTCGCGCTCTTCGGCCAGCGCCGAATCCATCTTCATTTTGCCCACCACCTCGCGCACAGCGGTTTCTGCGGACTGCACCACCGCTTCAGTTGGGTTGCGGCTCTCGAACAAATAAGCGCGGGCATCGTTCAGTCGGTACTGCACAGCGAACTTGATTTCGACGATGTTTTCGTCTTCGGTCAGCATGGCCGACTCGCGCAAACCTGTTGCTTTGACGATGTTGTCGCGGCCAATGTCCACCGAGCGGATCTGCGTCACGAACACCAGCTCATGACGTTGCACGGGGTAAGGCATGCGCCAGTTAAAACCCGCAGTCACCGTGGAGTGGTACTTGCCAAACTGGGTGATGACGGCCTGCTGACCTTCTTGCACGATGAAAAAGCCAGTGGCCAACCAGACCAGCAAGGCACCGCCCAAGATGACGCCAATGCCCAAATTCTTGATGAAAGCCGGGATTTCCGGTCCGCCCGATCCCCCCCCGGAGCCGCCAGAGCCTTGGGGACGCTGAGGGCCGCCTTTGCCGCCAAAGATCTGACCGAGCTTGCGGTTGAAATCGCGCCACAACTCGTCCAAATCGGGTGGACCGCTTTGTTGTTGCTGGGGGCCGCGTCCGGGTGGTGGTTGCCAAGCATCGGGCTTGGGGCCGGGTGGCGGTGTGTCGCCCGTTGGCTTGTTGCCCACGTCTCCGGAAGATTTGTCATCGTCACGACCCCAGCGGGGGTCGTTCAGATTGAACATGCCTCGTATCTTTGCGGGCAGCAAGGACCATCGCAGGGCTGGCAGTTGGAAATTCATGGTTCTTTGTCTTTTTCTGGATCACGAAACAGCATTGTGCCGAATTAAAGGGCCAATCAAGGCAGGTCACCGGGATATTCCCGGTCCAAGTCACGGGGATCGGGCTCGGACGACTCCGTGGTCGGCAGCGCCGCCTTGACGATATCAGACAGCGCCGTGCGCAAAAGGGCCAACCCCTCACCGCTTCGAGCACTCAAAAACACACGCGGCACGGGCTCACCATCGAGTTCATACTGGTCCTGCATCTGCAAGGGGTAACGCTCAGCGGCCAAGGCATCGAGTTTATTGAAGACCAGCAATTGCGGCACCTGATGGGCACCAATCTCGGCCAGCACTTTTTGCACCTCGGCCATTTGCTCGGGGAAATCCGTGTTGGCCGCGTCCACCACATGCAGCAACAGATCGGCTTCGGTGGCCTCTTGCAGTGTGGCCTGGAAGGCTTCGACCAGACCGTGTGGCAAATCACGGATGAATCCCACCGTGTCGGACAGTGACACCGACCGCCCAGCTTCGCCCAAATACAGCTGGCGCGTGGTGGTATCCAGGGTGGCAAACAACTGGTCGGCCGCGTAGGCGCGGGCTTTGACCAGGGCATTGAACAAGGTGGACTTGCCCGCGTTGGTGTAACCGACCAGTGAAATGTTGAAGGTGTCGCGGCGCTCACGCTGACGGCGCTGGGTGTTGCGCTGCTTTTTGACCTTGACCAGCCGTTCCTTGATGCGCTTGATCGAATCGTTGATCATGCGGCGGTCAAGCTCAATTTGGGTCTCGCCTGGGCCACCGCGCATGCCGATGCCACCGCTTTGGCGCTCCAAGTGCGACCAGCGGCGCACCAAACGTGTGCTCAGATACTGCTGCCGTGCCAATTCAACCTGTAACTTACCCTCGTGGCTGCGGGCACGCTGGCCAAAGATTTCCAGGATCAACAAGGTGCGGTCGTTCACCGGCAAACCGATGTGGCGCTCCAGATTGCGCTGCTGGGCAGGGCTCAAGGATTGGTCGAACAACACCTCAACTGCACCGTGCATGAGGGCCAATTCCTTGATCTCGTCGGCCTTGCCGCTGCCTACAAAGAGCGCCGGATCGGGTGCCTTGCGTTTGCAGGTCAGGCGCGCAACTGGCTTTAAGCCACCAGATTCGGCCAAGAGCCCAAGTTCTTGCAGCTCGCCATCAAAATGGGGCAGCCCAAAGTCAACGCCGACCAATAAGGTCGGCGCTGCTTGTTGGGAGTAAGTTTGAGTCAATGTCAGCCACCTGCGGCGGCGGTGTCACACCGCCGAGCAAAAAACCGTATCAAGCGGTGATTTCACCCGTTTCGGGCGTGCTAAAGGTGACGGAGCGACCGGGGACGATGGTTGAGATGGCGTGTTTGTAGACCATCTGGGTCACGGTGTTACGCAAGAGCACCACGTACTGGTCAAAGGATTCGATTTGGCCTTGCAGCTTGATGCCGTTGACCAGGTAAATAGACACCGGCACATGCTCACGGCGCAGTGCGTTCAGGAAGGGGTCTTGCAAAAGTTGACCTTTGTTGCTCACGATATTCTCCGTGTTCAGAAGTTTTGAAGCTTTAACCTTACCACAGGGTAAAGGCCGTACTCGCGTGGAAAAGTGAATTCCACAAATATCAGCTGGATTCTTTGTCCGCAAAAGGATTTGTAGATGTTTTCATTTCAATTCGCAAGGGCGTACCGGATAAATTAAAGGCCTTGCGAAAGCGCCCTTCCAAAAAGCGCTTGTAGGTGTCGGTGACGTGTTCCAGCGAATTGCCATGGATCACGATCACGGGCGGGTTCATGCCGCCTTGGTGGGCGTATCGCATTTTGGGGCGGAACATGCCGCCACGTTGGGGGCTCTGAAACTGCACGGCCTCTAACAACAAACGCGTCAGAATGGGCGTGCTCATTTTGCACATGGCCGACTTGTGCGCCTGCACAATCGAGGCCCAGACAGGACCCAGACCCTGACGTTTTTTGGCCGAGATGAAGTGCATGTTGGCAAAGCTCAAAAACGGCAAACGGTTTTCAATCGAGCGCTGAACCAGCTGGCGCTGGTATTCGTCAACCGCATCCCATTTGTTCACGGCCAGCACCATGGCGCGGCCGCTTTCCAGCGCATAACCGGCGATGTGGGCGTCCTGGTCGGTCACGCCCTGCTCCGCGTCGAGCAAGAGCAAAACCACGTTGGCCGACTCAATGGCCTGAAGGGTTTTGACCACCGAGAACTTTTCGATGGCCTCAAACACCTTGCCTTTGCGGCGCAAACCGGCGGTGTCGATCAGCTCAAACTTCTGGCCTTGACGCTCAAAGGGCACGCTGATCGCATCTCGTGTGGTGCCCGGCATGTCGAAAGCCACCAGGCGCTCTTCGCCCAGCCAGGTGTTGATCAGGGTGGACTTGCCCACGTTCGGACGACCGGCCACGGCCAGCTTAATGACCGAGGGGTCTTCTTCGGTCTCTTCGGGTTCGTCGGGCAAATTCAGCGACTCGAATGCCAACTCCACCAGCCCGCGTGTGCCCTGCCCGTGCGCGGCCGAGATGGCGATCACCTCGCCCAAACCCAGTTCATAGAACTCGGTCAGCTGGATGCCTTCGAGCATGCCCTCGGCCTTGTTGGCCACCAACAAGCACGGCTTGCCGATCTTGCGCAGGTATTTGGCAATGTCATGGTCTTGGGCCGACAAGCCACCACGGGCGTCGACCACAAAAATGACCATGTCAGCCTCGGCCACAGCCTGCTGGGTCTGCTTGGCCATCTCTTTGTAAATGCCCGCACTGGCATCGGGCTCAAAACCGCCCGTGTCAATGACGATGAATTCCTGACGGCCTTGTTTGCCATTGCCGTAATGGCGGTCCCGGGTCAAGCCTGCGAAATCGGCCACGATGGCATCCCGGCTCTTGGTGAGGCGATTGAACAGCGTGGATTTGCCCACATTGGGGCGGCCTACAAGGGCCAATACAGGTTTCACTTAAAAATTTTCCGATCCATCATTCAGGGCGAAATCCGAAGACGCCCCCGGTGCGTGTCACCACCACCAAGGTCTGACCCACGGCCACGGGTCGGCCCGTGATGGCGCTCCCATCGGTGGCGATGCGCTGCAAAGGTTGTCCGTTTTGGGGCGAGAGTGCATGCACCCAGCCCTCCTGATCCCCCACCACCAAGGCTTGGCCCCAAGCCAGAGGTAGGCTCAGGCCACGAAATCGCAAAGCTTCTTGCGACCACAGCGGTACGCCCGAAGTGCGTTGCCAAGCTTGCAGCTTGCCATCCGACTCGACGCCCCACAGGGTTTGGGCGTCACCGTCCAAGCCTTGGTGACCGTTGGCGGGGCGGCTCCAGGCCATGCGACCACTGGTTCCATCGACACAGGACACCGAAGTTTGGAATGCCCGAACGCACAACGAATTGCCCACACGGCTGGCCCCAGCCACCACATCAACCAGACGCTCAACTTCGTTGGTGCCTCGGGTGCTTCCCACCAGAGTTTCCCAGCGCACAGCACCTGTCAAAGGGTTCAGGGAGACCAAACGCCCACCCCAGCCGACCAGCAACTGGTCAGCCACAGGGATCAGCAAACCGGCCTGGCGCAGCACCAGCGGGTCCACAGGGCGCTGCTGGGTCCAGAGTTTTTGGCCTGTGGCCCCATCAAACGCACTCACGGCACGGTCGCCTGTCAAGACAAACACACGAGCACCAGCCACCAAAGGCGGCGTGTAAGACAAGGCTGGCAAAGCTTGACGCCAAAGGACACGGCCTGCCTCTACCGTGACCAGTTCGTTGTTGCGCGTGACCACTGCAAAGCGCTGGCCATCACCACCAACGCCTGCCTGAATGGGTGCGCCCAGGTTCAGACGCCAAACATCTCGGCCATTGGCTGCATCGATCAGCGCCAACTGGCCCTGGCTGGAGGCCACAGCCACCTGCTGGCCATGCACCGAGGCCATGAGCGGGGTGGTGACCTCACCAATCTGGTTGGTCCAGGCTTTTTGCAGCTTGAACGTGCCGCTGACGGCAGGCAGAGGGGAAGGTTGCGGTTTGTCAAGCCCACTCGAGCAAGCCGACAACACACCCAAGCTGGCCACAGCCAACCAACGGGTCCAGGCAGAAGTCAACAAAGGGGTCACTTGGCGTTTCCTGTGGCAGTTGCAGGGTTGGCCGCTTGCGGGTCCAGGCCCAAGGCATTGAGCTTGGCTTGCACCAAACGGCGGTAATCCGGGATCTCTTCGAGCTGCAACCAAGCGCTTTGGTATGCACTGATCGCTTCGACTTTTTGGCCTTTGGCCTGCAGGACGTCACCCCGCAAGTCGGCGGCCAAACCCGCCATGGCCGGAGTAAAAGGCTGGCTCAATTGCGCCAGAGCGTCATCGGCTTGGTTGGCATCAAGCATAAGACCCGCCAAACGCAAACGGGCAATGTCCTTCATGGCGGGGTCAGGGGCGCCATCGGCCACCCACTTAAGCGCAGCACGGGCCGCATCGGCCTTGTCTTTGGCCTGCAAAGCCTTGGCCGCTAGCAAAGCAGCTTGGTGCGCGTAATGCGTGCTGCCAAACTTGTCTTTCATGTCGGCCAAGCTTCGCTCGACCCGGGCGACATCTCCGCCGATGACCGCGCGCTCGACCTCGTCAAACAACACGGCCGCTTTGGCCGCTTGGCTGCGTTGCCAGTATTGGTAACCATTCCAAGCAGCGTAGCTGCCCAACACGACGATCAGGACCCAGGAGATCAGATTGCCGTATTTCTTCCAGAAGTGTTTGATCTGGTCGAGTTGTTCTTGTTCTTCAAGGTCGAGGGCTTTGGCCATGGTCATTAAAAGTAATTGAGCGCATCAAAGCGCGGATTGTAGGCTGTGGGCCCATGCGGACACCGTGCTCAGCGCCTCGGTGCGCTGAGCACCTGCGCCGTCGCGCAGCGATTTGACCGCCACCAGGCCTTGGGCCAATTCTTCGGCACCGAAAACCAAGGCGAAACGCGCACCCGAGGCATCGGCTTTTTTGAACTGGGACTTCATGCTGCCCATGCCGTCACCACTGCCTGCGTGCATTTGGACCGAGACACCTTGGGCACGCAAGGTTTGCAGCACTTGCATGGCCACGGGCAAGGCGGCGGTCTCCGGAATGATGGCGTAGACATCGGGGGACAAGTCGGGCAAGGCCTCGCCCCGCTCCTTGATCAGTTCGAGCACGCGCTCGACCCCCAAAGCCCAGCCCACGGCAGGCGACGGCTTACCGCCGACCTGCTCAACAAGGTAGTCATACCGACCCCCGCCGCAAATGGTGCCTTGCGAGCCCAAGCTGGTGGTGATGAATTCAAACACCGTGAGGTTGTAGTAATCCATGCCGCGCACCAAGCGCGGGTTAATGCTGTAAACCACGCCATTGGCATCCAAAATGGCTTTGACGGCGTTGAAGTGTGCCAAAGAGGCCTCACCCAAAAAATCGAGCAAACGGGGAGCGGCCTCGACCACGCTTTGCATGGCCGGATTCTTGGTGTCCAGAATGCGCAGCGGGTTGCTGTGCAGCCGGCGCTTGGCCTCTTCGTCCAGTGCATCGCTGTGCTGTTCCAAGTGGGCGATCAAGGCGGCGCGGTGGGCTTGGCGCTCGGCGGGCTGGCCCAAGCTGTTGAGTTCCAAGCGCACATCATTCAGGCCCAACACCTTCCACAGGTCGTTGGCCAACAAGATCAGCTCCGCATCGACCTCGGCGCAGCCAAAACCCAACACCTCGGCACCGACTTGGTGAAATTGGCGGTAGCGGCCGCGCTGCGGGCGCTCGTGGCGGAACATGGGGCCCATGTAATAAAGGCGTTTGCCGCCTTCGTACAGCAGGTTGTGTTCGACGACCGAGCGCACCAGCCCTGCAGTCCCTTCAGGGCGCAAGGTGAGTTGCTCGCCATTCAGGCGGTCTTCAAAGGAGTACATTTCCTTTTCGACGATGTCGGTCACCTCGCCCAAGCCGCGCACAAACAGCGCTGTCGGCTCGACGATGGGCAAGCGCACATTGCGGTAGGCGTAGCGCGCCATCAAACTGCGAACCTGGCCCTCCAGCCACTCCCAGCGGGCCGAATCGGGCGGCAGGATGTCGTTCATGCCCTTGACGCCAACCAGCTTCTGGGCTTTGACAGTCTTGGACATGTTTTCTTTCACCGATTCACTCATTTTTTCTCAGCAGATCCGGAACCAAAACGGTTCTCAATGTAGTTTTCAACCAGCACCTGAAACTCTTGCGCAATGCCTTCGCCGCGCAGCGTCAGGCGCTTCTCGCCGTCGATGAAGACCGGCGCAGCGGGCGCTTCACCGGTGCCCGGAAGGCTGATGCCGATGTCGGCGTGTTTGCTTTCACCGGGGCCATTCACGATGCAGCCCATCACCGCCACCTTGAGGTTTTCCACCCCCGGGTAGCGCGCACGCCAGACGGGCATTTGGGCCCGCAAAAAGTCGTCGATTTGCTTGGCCAACTCCTGGAAGGTGCTGCTGGTGGTGCGGCCGCAGCCAGGGCAAGCGGTGACGCTGGGCACAAAGATACGCAAGCCCAGCGACTGCAAAATCTCGGACGCGATCACCACCTCTTGCGTGCGGGCTTCGCCTGGCTGAGGTGTGAGCGAGACACGGATGGTGTCGCCGATGCCTTCTTGCAGCAGCACCGACAAAGCGGTGGCCGAAGCCACTGTCCCCTTGGTGCCCATGCCTGCTTCGGTCAGGCCCAGGTGGAGGGCATAGTCGGTGCGCCGACCCAGCTCGCGGTAGACCGAAATCAAATCTTGAACGCCCGAGACCTTGCACGACAAGGCGATTTGGTCGCCATTGAGGCCCATGGCCTCGGCACGCTGGGCGGACGAAATGGCCGAAGAAATCAGCGCCTCGTACATGACCTGGCGTGCTTCCCAAGGATTGGCGCGTTGGCTATTGACGTCCATCAATTCGGCCAGCAACTCCTGGTCGAGGCTGCCCCAATTCACGCCGATGCGGATGGCTTTGTTCCATCGCATGGCCGCTTCGATCATCTGGCCGAACTGCACATCGCGCTTGTCCCCCTTGCCCACGTTGCCGGGGTTGATGCGGTATTTGGACAAGGCTTCGGCACATGCCGGGTAATCGGTGAGCAAGCGGTGGCCGTTGTAATGGAAGTCGCCGATCAGCGGGACATCGATGCCCATTTTGTCGAGCTGGTCGCGGATGTGCGGCACGGCCTCAGCGGCTTCGGGAGTGTTGACGGTGATGCGCACCATCTCGGAGCCGGCAACGGCCAGTTCCTTGACCTGAATGGCCGTGCCGATCACATCGACCGTGTCGGTGTTGGTCATGGACTGCACGCGCACCGGAGCGCCACCGCCGACGGTGACGATGCGTGAGCCCCAGACCACTTGGGACTGGCGGCTGCGCCTGACTGCAGGGCGGGCAATGGCGATAGGCTCAGGGCTAAGGGGAAAGTCAGCAGCGGACATGGTTCACTCCTTCACTTCAAAACGGGCCACGGTAGACTGGGTGTGGGGCTTGAGGTCAAACGCTTGACCGCGCAAGGTGGCGGTGACCACTTGTGCTCGGCCCACCACCACATTGACCGGCAAGGGGCTTTGGATGCGGGCGCTTTCACCGGCCTTGACCACACCGCTCCAGACGACCGCTTTTTGCGCATTGCGCACTTCCAGCCAGCTGTCGGCCGTGGCAAAAAACACCCATTCGGGGCCAGGACCAAAGGGTGCCACATCGACGCTTGACGAGGCTTGTGCGGCTGGAGCGGTCTGAACTGGGGTGGGCAAAGCCGCAGCGGTCGCGGTGACCTGTGTGGTCGCAGAAGCAGACACCGCCGATGGGGCGGCAGCGGCGGTGGTTGCGAAGACATCGGTCAAAGGCGATGTTGTGCCAAGCACCATCGCAGGCGCGACCACCATGGGCTCATTGGCTTCCTGAGAAACCGCCTCATCGGCCATCAAGGCTTTGACATCGTCCAACCAAGCCCACTGCGAAGGGGCGGGCAACCACAAAAATGCGCCCGTCAAAAACAGCATGAGGGTTGCACCCCAGAATACTTTGGAAGAGACCATGAGGCCCCAAGGAATGCTGCTGATGCCCAGAGAAGACTCGGACCCCTCTGGTTCGATCGAGCTTCGAAGAGGCTCCAGTTGGGCACTTGTTTGCGGCAGGAGCGCCAAAATCGGCGCAGAGTCGGTTTGCAGGTGACGACACACGCTAGAGGCCAGACCCCGGTAAAAAACGGGGCCTTTGCCCGGATCGAGCTCATCGGCCTCCAAAGCCTCCAGTTGTCGAACCGGGACTTTCAAGGTGACCGACAAAACGGCCAGGTTTATGCCCGCTTTCAAACGCGCTTCTCGCAGCAACTGTCCGGCCGTCACGGCCAAAAAATGGGGATCAGGACTGACGGACTGGGCTTCGGACTCAGTGTTTAGGCTTGGTGTCATGTCGGGGCTCCGAAAAAGTCAAAGCGGAAAGAGGCACCAAGGCAATGGTGCGCTGCTCGGCCATGCGCGCTTGCACTTGGGTGCGGTCTTTCACGTCACCGGCCAACTGACCGCAGGCGGCATCGATGTCGTCACCCCGGGTTTTACGCACGGTGGTGACCAAGCCCGCGTCTTGCAGCTGCTTGGCAAAGGCTTGCACACGGGCTTGAGATGAGCGCAGCAAACCCGAGGCTGGAAAGGGATTAAAGGGAATCAGGTTGAACTTGCAGCGAAGGCCTTGACGGGCATGCTTTTGCACCAGGTCAATCAAGGCACTGGCGTGCTCGGGCTGGTCGTTGACGCCATCGAGCATGCAGTACTCGAAGGTGATGAAGTCACGCGGCGCATGCGCCAAGTAGCCAATGCAAGCCTGCATGAGCTCATCGAGCGGGTATTTGCGGTTGAGCGGCACCAGGTTGTCGCGCAGCGCATCAAAAGGCGCGTGCAGCGAAACGGCCAAGGCCACGGGGCAATCGGTGGACAAGCGCTCGATCATGGGCACCACACCCGAAGTGGACACGGTGAGGCGGCGGCGCGACAGGCCATAACCGTGGTCGTCGAGCATGGCCCGCAAGGCGGGGACCAGGGCCGAGTAGTTTTGCAGCGGCTCCCCCATGCCCATCATCACCACATTGGAGATGACGCGTTCTGGCGTGTTCAGGTGTGTGCGCAAAAAATGCTCTGCGAACCACAGCTGCGCCAGAATCTCACCGGTGCTGAGGTTGCGACTAAAACCTTGGTGACCCGTTGAACAAAACCGGCAGCCCACTGCGCAACCGGCCTGGGAGGATATGCACAAGGTGCCCCGATCGTCTTCGGGGATGAACACCGATTCGATGGCATTGCCATCGCCGACATCAAACAACCATTTGATGGTGCCGTCGGCAGAAATGTGTTGGCTGATCACGGGCAAGGCTGTGACGTGCGCATGGGACTGGAGCTTTTGGCGCAAGGACTTGGCCAGATCGCTCATTTGATCAAAATCCGCAGCGCCCCGCTGGTGAATCCAGCGGAACAACTGGGTGGCCCGAAAGCGCTTTTCGCCCAGACCTTCGCAAAAGACGGCCAAACCTTCCAGATCGAATTCGAGAAGGTTGGTCGTCATGAGGTCGGGGCGCAGGGGCGCGTGCGGTCCGCGACGCGATCAGCGTGCGTAAACGTTCATGCCGGGGAAGAAGAACGCCACTTCAGCGGCAGCGGTTTCAGGGGCGTCAGAGCCGTGCACGGCGTTGGCGTCGATGCTGTCAGCAAAGTCAGCGCGGATGGTGCCTGCAGCGGCCTTCTTGGGATCGGTTGCGCCCATCAGATCGCGGTTTTTGGCAATCGCGTTCTCGCCTTCCAAGGCCTGGATCATGACGGGGCCGGAAACCATGAAGTCCACCAGGTCCTTGAAGAAAGGACGCTCTTTGTGCACGCCGTAGAACTGCTCGGCTTCGCCGCGCGAGAGGTGGGCCATCTTGGCAGCGACCACTTTTAGGCCAGCGGCTTCAAAACGGGCGTAGATCTGGCCGATGACGTTCTTGGCGACGGCGTCGGGCTTGATGATGGAGAGGGTGCGTTCGATGGCCATTTGATTTCCTGTTGCGAAAGTATAAGAAAGCATTTTTGCCCAGCGGCAAAGCCCGTTATTCTAACCTGAGCGGTGCAGGCAAAAGGCCTGTACACAGCAGGGTCAAGAAGGCATTGACACAGAGCGTTCCAGACAAGGCCGCCAGCGCCCCAAAGTGCAGCCTCAGCGGCTTCGGCCTGAACCACCGCGCCCGCCACGACCGGGTCCGCCCGGGGTGTTTTTGAGGCGGTTAAAACTCTCAGCGCCAATGTACTTGGCCTCACTCTTGGGCGCATCGGATTTGGCGTGCAGCCCGGAGCCACCAGGGGCCTGGTTGGGTTTGGCTGCAGGTTTGGCTCGGGGCACAGCGGTGCCCGCCCTGCCCTGTCCACCTGTGCGCGGGCGGCGGTCGTTGCGATTGGTGCGCGTGGCGGGCTCGGTCACTGGACGGGGGCGTTCGCTGCTGCCTGCTGCGCGCATCAGCGAGCGAATGTCCGCCTCGTCCAGCTCCAACCAAGCGCCCCTGCGCAAGCCGTGCGGCAGCACCATCGCGCCATAGCGGATGCGAATGAGTCGGCTGACCGCGTGGCCTACGGCTTCCATCATGCGGCGCACCTCGCGGTTACGGCCTTCGGAAATGGTCACGCGGTACCAGCAGTTAGAGCCTTCTCCACCGCCATCTTCGATGGAGCCAAACTGGGCTGGGCCATCGTCGAGCATCACACCGTCCAGCAGTTTTTGCTTTTCGTCCTTGCTCAGAGCGCCCAGAACACGCACGGCGTACTCGCGCTCCAGACCAAAACGCGGGTGCATGAGCTGGTTAGCCAACTCGCCCGAGCTGGTAAACAGCAGCAGACCTTCGGTGTTCAGATCCAGGCGGCCCACAGACTGCCATTTGCCGTTTTGCAGGCGTGGCAGCTTGCGAAACACCGAGGGGCGATTTTGCGGGTCATCGTGGCTGACGATCTCGCCTGCGGGCTTGTGGTAGGCAATCACACGGGCGGGCGGTGGGTCAATGCGGATGCGGATCGGCTTGCCGTCGACCTTGATTTGGTCACCGTATTGCACGCGCTGACCGACGTGGGCAGGCTCGTTGTTCACGGCGATGCGGCCTTCGGTGATGAGTTTTTCCATCTCCAGGCGTGAGCCCATGCCCGCTTGGGCCAGAACCTTGTGCAGTTTGGGCGAGTCGGTCTGGGGCGCGAGCACGCGCTTGCCCAGGTCTTGCGCCACTTCTTCGTCAGCGCCCTCGTCATCGAACTGGCCTGAGACCACATCGGCCAGGTCAATGGCTTTGTAAAGCGCTGGGGCCGCTGTGGTTGCACCGGTTTTGCGGGCGGCATACACGCCAGGGCGCTGGCCCTTTGCGCTGGAAGACGAATCGTTCATGTGGATGTGTTTTCTTGGCCGTGGCCGGGGTTGGCGGGGGCCGTATCGGGGTGATTGGCGTTAGGGGATGGTTCAGTGAGTGGGTCACTTGAAGACGTGTTGGACAGATCGATGGCCGGTTCGTCATGAGGAGCCATAGGGGCATCGTCAGCAGGCTCGGCTGCGCTGGGCTGGCCCGCCATCGTCAGCTCGGCCGAGTCGGCCGACTGGACCAAAGCCTCCTCGAGCGACAGGCTCGCTTGCGCGGGCGACTCGTCCAGCATGCCGGCCAGAGCCGACATGGGCGAGTCGACCTGGGAGAGCAAGGGCAATTGGTCCAGCGAGGCCAGGCCCAGATCGTCCAGAAACTGGCGGGTCGTTGCAAACAAGCTGGGACGACCCACCGTTTCGCGGTGGCCAATGACCTCGACCCAGCCGCGGTCTTCGAGCTGTTTGATGATTTGCGAGCCAATGGTCACGCCGCGAATGTCTTCCATGTCGCCCCGGGTGACCGGTTGACGGTAGGCGATGATGGCCAAGGTCTCCAGCACGGCGCGGGTGTATTTGGGGGGTTTTTCGGGGTGCAGGCGGTCCAGATAAACCCGCAGCTCCGGGCGGCTTTGGAAGCGCCAGCCGCTGGCCACGCGGGAGAGCTCCAGGCCTTTGCCCGCCCATTCAAGTTCGAGCTCTTGCAGCATCAGCCGCAGGGTGTCAGCCCCGAGCGCATCGTCAAACAGCACGCGCAAGTCGCGTAAGGACAATGGCTGGCCCGCTGTCAGCAGGGCCGTTTCCAGGACACGCTTGGCTTGCGCCGTATTCATGGTGTCGGTCTTTCGGAAAAAAACGCCTCACGGCGTGGTGGCAAAACGCCTCACGGCGTGTCGAAATGAAGGCATAGTCCGGAGACCGGCTTGCATCAGGCGCTTGGGCTGAGCCCACCCAAAGGTGCTTCAAGGGCGCTGATTGTAACTGAGGCCCGAATTTTGCACGGCCTGCACCATGTCCTCGGGCAAAGCCGATGTCAGATCGATACGCTGACCGGTGATCGGGTGCTCAAAGGCCAGCCGCCAAGCATGCAAAGCCTGGCGCGTCATGCCGCCCTGGGGGGCACCGCCGTACACCGCGTCGCCCAGCAGGGGGTGTCCCAGGTGCGCCATGTGCACCCGAATCTGATGCGTGCGGCCGCTGTGCAAGGTGCATTGCACCAAGCAGCAGCGCTCGCCTTGCTCCAGCAGATCGAAGGTGGTAGCCGCCGTTTTGCCCGATTGATGGGCCAGGTCCACCACGGCCATGCGCAAGCGGTTGGCAGGGTCTCGGCCGATGGCGGCCTCGAGCGTGCGCGGTGAGGGGCCGGTCCAGTTTTTGTGAGCCAAAGCCAGGTACTGTCGGTGCACTTGCCGCGCCGCAATTTGAGCCACCAGCGCGTCCATGGCCTGGCGCGTGCGGGCCACGACCATCAGGCCGCTGGTGTCCTTGTCCAGACGGTGAACGATGCCGGCGCGTGGCACTTCGCTGGCTTTGGGGTCCAGGGCCAACAAGCCATTGAGCAGCGTGCCGCGCCAGTTGCCCGGTGCCGGATGCACCACCAAACCTGCCGGTTTGAGGATCACGCGCAGGTGCGCATCCTCATAAACCACCTCAATGGGCATGGCCTCGGGCACAAAGGCTTGCGACTGCGGCGTGGCCCGCAAGGTGATTTGCAGTTGGTGCCCCAGCCGCACCTTGGCCGACACCTTGGTGGTCACGCGGCCATCGATCAGCGCCTCGCCTTGCTCAATCAGTTGCTGCAAATAACTGCGCGAAAATTCGGGCACCAGCTGCGCCAAGACCCGGTCCAGCCGCTGGCCATGCAGAGCTACAGGGACTGCTGCCGTGCGCACCTCTTCTTGTGACGCTTCCAGCGCAGGCTCGACATCTTCTGCGAGCTCGCCGGGGTCAAGCATTTCGGGGTCGGTCGATATAATCAATGGGTTCAACAATCAAGGTGTCACAGATGCAAAGCTTCAGATTATCGATGGTTCCAGTCGGCCTGGTTTTGGCCACGGGAGTCCTTCTGAGCGGCTGCGCCAACACAGCCAAGGACCCAACTGCGGGCTGGACCCCCGAAAAAATCTACAGCGAAGCCCGCGATGAGATCAACGCTGGGGCCTGGGACAAAGCCATCGGTTACTACGAAAAGCTCGAAGGCCGCGCGGCCGGTACGGCGCTGGCACAGCAAGCCCAAATCGACAAGGCCTTTGCCCAGTACAAAACCGGTGACAAGATCCAGGCGATAGCTACGCTGGACCGATTCATCCGCTTGCATCCCACGAGCCCAGCCATCGACTACGCCATCTACCTCAAGGGCTTGGTCAACTTCAATGACAACCTCGGTTTGTTCTCGTTCATCACGCGGCAAGACCTGTCTGAGCGCGACCAGAAAGCCGCCAAAGACTCCTACGAAGCGTTTCGCGAATTGACCACCCGCTTTCCTGAATCCAAATACAGCGTTGATGCACGCCAGCGGATGACCCACATCGTCAACTCGCTGGCCGCTTACGAGGTGCATGTGGCGCGCTACTACGCCAGCCGGGGGGCGCATGTGGCCGCCATCAACCGGGCTCAGCAGGCGATTGCCGATTACCAAGGTGTACCTGCCCTTGAAGAAGCCTTGGCGATATTGGTCAACTCCTACAAAGCCATGGGCATGACGGCATTGAGCAACGATGCCCGCCGCGTGCTGCAGACCAACTTCCCCAAGTCGGCCTTCTTGCTGACCGATGGCGCAGAGGTCAAGCGCTCAGGTGGCTGGCGCCTGTGGTGAGTTGACGCAGCGCGTCCAGAAAAGCCGCATGGTCTTCCAGGCGGCGCATGTCAGGCAAACCCCGCACCAAGCGGCGACCATAAGACATGGTGCTCAGCCGGTTGTCACAGACCACCAAAATCCCGCGATCGGTTTCGCTTCGGATCAAGCGCCCTGCCCCTTGTTTGAGTGACACCGCAGCCTCGGGCAAGGCGTGATCGGCAAATGCGCTTTTGCCCTGCTGCGTGATGCGCTGACTGCGTGCCTCGAACAGAGGGTCACCCGGCGGCGGAAAAGGCAGTTTGTCGATGACCACCAACTGCAGCGCGTCGCCGGGCACATCAAAGCCTTCCCAAAACGAGGCCGAGGCCACCAGCACACAACCCATACGGCCATGCGCATCGCCCAAGCCGCCACCTTCGCGAAAGCGTTCCATCAAACGGCGCTTGGGGCTTTGGCCCTGCACCAGCACCTCCACATCCCCCTCGCACTGTGATTGCAGCTGATCGCCAATGCTGCGCATGGCGTTCAAGGTGGTGGTCAGCACCAGCGTTCGTCCACCCAAAATGGCCAGCGCCTCCAGCACCAAAGCGGCCACCTGGCGGGCATGAGCCGGGTCACCCGGGCGCGGCAGGTGGGGCGGCACGTACAAGGCCGCTTGTTGGGCATAGTCAAAGGGGCTGTCGACCTGCATGACCTCGGCCGAGCTCAGACCACAAGGCTCGGTGAACCAGCGCAAACTCGGCTCGTCCCCCAAAGTAGCGGAAGTGAAAATCCAGGCCCGATGTCCAACACCAACCGCAGGCCCTGCCAATGCATCGCCCACCGCGTGTCGCGGGTCTGCGGCCATCAAGGCCTCGAGCGAATCGGGATCAACATCCGGACCCAGGAGGGCGCCAGAATCGGCATCACCGGGCGGCGCGGCGGCCACCGGACGGGTCAAGGCAGAAAAGGCCTGCGCAATGTCCAAGGGCGACTCGATCAGGCGCAGCTGCGCACTGACTTCGACCCAGCGCACGCCTTCGGGATTGGGCGTGTCGGCAAACAAGGCCGCTCGCTGCATCAACTCGCGGGTGCGGTCGCCCAAGCGCTGGAAATCCGGGGCCAGCTCGCTGACCATGTCCAGGCCAGTTTGCAACTCGGCCAGTGCCTGCGTGACCGCCTGCAAAGCAGCGTCCCATTCACCGGGCTCCACACCCTCGGGGTGTTGACCGCTCCAACGCAGGCGCACCGAGCCGCGATGCATGCCAGCGGCCAGACGCCAATCCCGGGCGGATTTTTCCAGGCCAGCGCTCAGGGCCTGCCAATCGACCAAGCCACGCGCCAATTGCAAACCCGTGGCCAAAACGTCGCGCACCAACTCGTGCAATTGCACCGTGGACAGTTGCTTGCCTAAAAAATTCACCCCGATCTCATTGAGCTGATGGGCCTCGTCGAACACGGTCACGCGCACGGTGGGCAGCAATTCGGCCACGCCCGACTCACGCACTGCGAGGTCGGCAAAAAACAAATGGTGGTTGATGACCACCACATCCGAAGCCATCGCCTCTTTGCGCGCCAGATTGACGTGACAGGCGCGGTAGCGCGGGCAGCTCGAGCCCAAGCAGTTGTCGCGGGTGGAGGTGACCAGCGGCCACAAAGAAGAGCGCTCGTCCAGGCCCGTCAACTCGGCCATGTCGCCCGTTCGGGTGGACTGCGCCCACGTTTCAATTTTGGCCAATGCCTTTTGAGCACCCGGCTGCGCCGACTCGGGGCTGTGCCGGGCTTGCTCCATGCGGTGCAGGCACAAGTAGTTGGATCGCCCTTTGAGCAAGGCCACACGAATGGGCAAACCCAGCACCTCCACCAGGCGCGGGATGTCCCGTGAAAACAATTGGTCTTGCAGCGCCTTGGTGGCCGTCGACACCAGCGCACGCTGGCCGCTGAGCAAGACTGGCACCAGGTAGGCATAGGTCTTGCCCGTGCCCGTCCCCGCCTCCACCACCAGCTGTCCGCCGTCATGGACCGTGCGGCTCACGGCCATGGCCATGTCGGTCTGGCCCTGTCGGGGCTGAAAGCCGGGCACCGACTGCGCCAACAACCCGGTGCTGGACAGGGTTTCGGCCACCCGCTGGTCGAGCAAATTCAAGCAGGCTCCTTGGGGGCCAACTGCGCTTGCAGGCGGGCCATCTGGTCACGCAAGGCCAGGTGGCGCTTTTTCAGGCGGCGCAGTCGCAACTCGTCCATCTGGCCTGGCACGACGGTGACCTGATCGATCAGGGCGTCCAGGTCGGCATGCTCAATTTGCCACTCAATCAACTGGCGCTGTGGCGAGCGCAAATCCATCGCAGCACTTGGGGCCGAATCGCTGGGCTTGTCCACGCTCATGGCTGATCCCGCAAGTCGGAGGATTTGCCCTGCAGTCGAATCTCGCGCTGTTCGGTGCGCCACTGTCGCTCTTGGGCGTTCAGGGCCAACTCCTGCTGGCGCAAGGGCTCCAGCGCCTGCCTGCGGGCGCGGCGGGCATCACTCAAGCAAGCATTGACCGCAAATTTTTGCCAACACACCAACTGCTGCGCCGCTTCGGTTTGGCCGATGGCGCTGCGTTGCTCCGCCAAGACCTGTCGTTGACGGGTGATGGCCTCGGGCAGGGCGTCCGGCGCAGGTGCAAGCGTCACGCCCGCTGGCGCTTCAAGCTGGAGGGCCTTGTCCGGGGCCGTTTGCGCGTGCGCACCCCAAACCCCACACAGGCTCAAAGCCAAAACACAAACACCGCGCAAATGTCGGCGTGTCATGTGAGGTGTGTGTCCACGGTGCGGTGCTCGAGCGCCAGAAATTCACTCGACTGCATCTCGTGCAGGCGCGAGACGGTGCGGGGAAACTCGTGCGACATGGGTCCTGAGGTGTACAGCCCCTCGGGCGGCACGGCCGCCGACATGATCAGCTTGACCCGGCGGTCGTAGAGCACGTCGATCAACCAAGTGAAGCGCCGCGCTTCAGACGCCATGCTCACCGGCATGTGCGGCACGTTGCTCAGCAGCACCGTGTGGTACTGGGTGGCGATTTCGAGGTAGTCATTTTGCGAGCGCGGCCCACCGCAGATGGCACGGAAGTCAAACCACACCACATCACCGGCACGGCGCTTGGCGGTGATTTCACGCGCCTCAATGTGCAACACGGGATCTTCATCCGGGCCTGTGGCCAGGCGGTTGAAGGCATCGTTCATCTCGGCATCGGCCCGCTCACCCAAAGGCGAGTGGTAGAGCTTGACCATCTCCAGCGTGCGGCGGCGGTAGTCGGTGCCGTTGTCCACATTGAGCACCTGCATGCGTTGGTTGAGTAAGGCAATTGCAGGCAGGATGCGGTCGCGGTGCAGACCGTCGGGGTACAAGCCATCGGGCTCGAAGTTGGAGGTGGTGACAAAACCCACGCCGTTGTCAAACAAGGCCACCAGCAACCGGTGCAAGATCATGGCGTCGGTGATGTCGGCCACATGGAACTCGTCAAAGCAAATCAACTGGTAACGCTTGGCCATGCGTTTGCCCAGCTCATCGAGCGGGTTAACGGTGCCCTGGATCACGGCGAGTTCGCGGTGCACCTCACGCATGAACTCGTGAAAGTGCAAACGGGTTTTGCGCTCGATGGGCACGGCCGCAAAAAAACAGTCCATCAAAAAGCTCTTGCCGCGCCCCACCCCGCCAAACATGTAGACCCCCTTGGGGATCTCCGGGCGGCTCAGGAACTTGCCCAGCAGGCCCGAGCGCTTGGACTTGTAAGCCGCCCACTCACTGGCGCAGCGCTCCAGCGCCTCGATGGCCCGCAATTGCGCGGGGTCGCTTTGGTAGCCCCGTTTTTGGAGTTCTTCTTCGTAAACTTCACGAACGGACATGGGTGGCTTGCTCTTCAATTCAATAACAAAACCCGGGACCAGGCCCGGGTTTTCAGGGATGCAGAACTTTAACCCAACTGACCCGGCACTGCAGTGTCGGGCGCAGCAAGGTCTTAGAAGTTCAAGCTGCGTTTGTCCACCGCCAAGGCAGCCTCTTTGGTCGATTCGCTCAAGGAAGGGTGCGCGTGGCAGATGCGGGCAATGTCTTCAGCGCTGGCGCGAAATTCCATGGCGACCACGGCCTCGGAGATCAGCTCGGAAGCTTGTGGGCCCACGATGTGCACGCCCAAGATTTCGTCGGTGGTCGCATCGGCCAGCATCTTCACCATGCCGGTCGTGTCGCCCAGGGCGCGGGCACGGCCGTTGGCCAGGAACGGGAACGAGCCGGCCTTGTAGGCCACGCCATCGGCCTTGAGCTGCTGCTCGGTGCGGCCCACCCAAGCGATCTCGGGGCTGGTGTAGATGACCCAAGGGATGGTGTTGAAGTTGACATGCCCGTGTTGGCCGGCGATGCGCTCGGCCACGGCCACGCCCTCTTCCTCGGCTTTGTGCGCCAGCATCGGGCCACGCACCACGTCACCCACCGCCCACACGCCAGGCAGGTTGGTTTTGCAGTCGGCATCCACCACCACCGCGCCGCGCTCATCGAGCTGCAGGCCCACAGCTTCGGTGTTGAGGCCAATGGTGTTGGGCACGCGGCCGATCGAAATGATCAGCTTGTCCGCGTCCAACTTCACGGCTTCGCCCTTGGCGTTGGTGTAATTGACCGAAACGCCCTTTTTGCCGTTCACGATCTCGCCAACTTTCACGCCCAGCTCGATCTTCAGGCCTTGCTTGTCAAACGCCTTCTTGGCTTCTTTGGCGATTTGCTCGTCCACGGCACCCAGGAATGTGGGCAGGCCTTCGAGGATGGTGACTTCAGCACCCAGACGACGCCAGACCGAACCCATCTCCAAGCCGATCACGCCGGAGCCGATCAGGGCCAGCTTTTTGGGTACATCGCCCAAACGCAAGGCGCCGTCATTCGACAACACATTGACTTCGTCAAACGGTGTGCCGGGCAAAGCACGGGCGTTGGAGCCGGTGGCGATGATGATGTTTTTGCCGGTGATCGACTCTTCAGCCTTGCCCGCCACGTTGATGGTGTAACCGCCTTCAGCCTTGCCCGCAAAGCTGCCACGGCCGTGGAAGAATGTGACCTTGTTTTTCTTGAGCAAATACAGGATGCCGTCGTTGTTTTGCTTCACCACGGTGTCTTTGCGGGCGATCATCTTGGCCACATCCATCTTCACGCCCGTGGCGCTGATGCCGTGCTCGGCAAAGTGGTGGTTGGCGTGGTCAAAGTGCTCGCTGGACTGCAGCAGGGCCTTGGAGGGGATGCAACCCACATTGGTGCAGGTGCCGCCGGGCGCTGGGCCACCGGCTGCGTTTTTCCATTCGTCGATACAAGCGACCTGGAAACCGAGTTGTGCAGCGCGGATGGCTGCAATGTAGCCACCGGGGCCACCGCCGATGACAACGACGTCGAATTGTTTGCTCATGGTATGGGTCTTCTGGATGAAAAACGCCCCCTGGGCAGGGGGCATTCAAAACAAGGAAATCAGATGTCGAACAGCAGGCGGGCTGGATCTTCCAGCGCTTCCTTCATCGCCACCAAGCCCAAGACAGCTTCGCGGCCGTCAATGATGCGGTGGTCGTAAGACATCGCAAAGTAGTTCATGGGGCGAACCACGACCTGGCCGTTTTCCACCATGGCGCGGTCTTTGGTCGCGTGCACGCCCAAAATGGCTGACTGGGGTGGGTTGATGATGGGAGTGGACATCATCGAGCCAAAGGTGCCGCCGTTGGAAATCGAGAAGGTGCCACCGGTCATCTCTTCCATGCCCAGCTTGCCGTCACGGGCCTTGACGCCGAATTCCGCGATCTTCTTTTCGATGTCGGCAAAGCTCATTTGGTCGGCATTGCGCAAAATGGGCACCACCAAACCACGGGGCGAGCCCACGGCGATACCGATGTCAAAGTAGCCGTGGTAAACGATGTCGTTGCCGTCGACCGAGGCGTTCAAGACCGGGAATTTCTTCAAAGCGTGAACAGCGGCTTTGACGAAGAAGCTCATGAAGCCCAGCTTGCAGCCGTGTTCCTTCTCGAAACGCTCTTGCATGCGCTTGCGCATCTCCATGACCGGGGCCATGTTGATTTCGTTGAAGGTGGTCAAGATCGCGTTGGTCGACTGCGATTGCAGCAAACGCTCGGCCACGCGGGCACGCAGACGGGTCATGGGCACGCGCTGCTCTGGGCGCTCGCCCAAATCCACAGCCGGGCCGGACACTTGTGGCAAGGCCTTGGTGGGCACGCCGGTTGGGATCACGGCAGCAGTGGACTTGACGCCACCGGCCACAGCGGCCAACACATCACCCTTGGTCACGCGGCCGTCTTTGCCAGAACCTGACACAGAGCCTGCGGCCAAGCTGTTGTCGGCCATGAGTTTGGCAGCGGCGGGCATGGCCACACCGGCCATGCTGCCACCTGTGGCAGCGGCTGGCGCAGCAGCCGCAGGGGCTGGCGCAGCGGCAGCTGGTGCAGCGGCGGCAGCCGGGGCGGCAGCGGCGACTTTGCCATCGGTGTCGATACGCGCAATCAGTTGCTCAGCGGCCACAGTGGCGCCGTCGCCCTGGATGATTTCAGACAGCACGCCCGCGGAGGGCGCGGGCACCTCGAGCACGACCTTGTCGGTTTCGATCTCGATCAGGATCTCGTCGGCGGCCACGGTGTCGCCGACTTTCTTTTTCCACTGGAGCATGGTGGCTTCGGCCACGGACTCGGACAGTTGGGGAACTTTGACTTCTACGATTGCCATGATTTTTCCGTTATGCGTTGTTCGGTAAGAAGGTGTACGGGTGGATGTGGGTGAAGGGTCTGGCGCTGAACACTCAACGCCAGAAACCACATCACTTGGTCAGCACGAAGCCTTTGAGTTTGGAAAATGCCGCCTCAATCAGCGCCTTTTGCTGGTCCTGGTGCAGGTGCGAATAACCCACCGCTGGAGAAGCGGAGGCGGCGCGACCGGCATAACCGAGCTTTTGACCACTTTGCATGTTTTCGTGGATGTTGTGCTGGATGAAGAACCAGGCACCTTGGTTTTGCGGCTCGTCTTGGCACCACACAATGTCGGTGGCATTGGGGTACTTTTTCAGCTCGGCCGCAAAGGCCTTGTGCGGGAAGGGGTAGAGCTGCTCCACACGGATGATGGCCACGTCGTCGGCGCCCTTGGCTTCGCGGTGCTTGACCAGGTCGTAGTACACCTTGCCCGAGCACGCCACCACGCGCTTGACCTTGTCGGCCTTGAGCGTTTTGTTCTCAGGGATCACGGTCTGGAAGCTGCCATGGGTGAACTCGGACACGGGCGAGGTTGCGTCCTTGTTGCGCAGCAGCGACTTGGGCGTGAAGATGACCAAAGGCTTGCGCAGGTTGCGCACCATCTGGCGACGCAGCACATGGAAAATCTGGCTGGCCGTGGTGGGCTGTACCAGTTGCATGTTGGTGTCGGCCGCCAACTGCATGAAACGCTCCACGCGGGCAGAGCTGTGCTCCGGGCCCTGGCCTTCGTAGCCATGGGGCAGCATCAAGGTGATGCCGTTGACACGGCCCCACTTGACTTCGCCCGAGGCGATGAACTGGTCGATCACCACCTGTGCGCCGTTTGCAAAGTCACCGAACTGGGCCTCCCAGATCACCAAGGTGTTGGGGTCATTGGAGGCGTAGCCGTATTCAAAGGCCAGCACCGCTTCTTCAGACAGGATCGAGTCGATGACCACAAACGGTGCCTGCTTGTCAGAGACGTTTTGCAGGGCCACGTAAGTGCCTGTGTCCCACTTTTCGCGCTTTTGGTCGTGAATGACGGCGTGGCGGTGTGTGAACGTGCCACGGCCACAGTCTTCGCCCGACAGTCGCACCGGATAGCCACTGGCCACCAGGGACGCGAAGGCCATGTGCTCGCCCATGCCCCAGTCCACCGGAATGTCGCCACGGCCCATGGCCGCGCGGTCGTCATAAACCTTTTTGACCAATTGGTGCGGTGTGACTGAATCAGGGATGGTGGTGATTTTTTCGGCCAAACGCTTCCACTCGGCCAAGGGAAGAGCTGTGTCGCCTGCGTCTGTCCACTTCTTGCCCAGGAACGGCGACCAGTCCACCGTGAACTTGGTCTTGAAGTTGGTCAACACGGGGTCGGTCGTGTTCTTGCCAGCGTCCAGAGCGGCACGGTAGGCCTTGGCCATTTCCTCGCCCAGGTTGTCACCCAAGCCTTGAGCAGACAGCTTGTCGGCAAACAATTTGCGCGTGCCGGGGTGAGCGGCAATCTTTTTGTACATCAGCGGCTGGGTCAGCGCAGGGGTGTCCTGCTCGTTGTGGCCCAGCTTGCGGAAGCAGACCACGTCCAGCACCACGTCCTTGCGGAAGGTCATGCGGTATTCAAGGGCCAGTTGCGCAGCCATGACCACCGCTTCTGGATCGTCGCCGTTGACGTGCAGCACCGGGGCTTCGACCATCTTGACGATGTCGGTGCAGAACACGCTCGAGCGCATGTCGCGCGGGTCAGAGGTGGTGAAGCCAATCTGGTTATTGATGATGATGTGCACCGTGCCGCCGGTGGAGTAACCACGGGTTTGCGCCAGGGCAAAGGTTTCCTGGTTCACACCTTGGCCACCAAAAGCGGCGTCGCCATGCACCAGCACGGGCAGAACCTGTTTGCCATGCGGGTCATCGCGGCGGTCCATGCGGGCACGCACGGAGCCTTCGACCACAGGGTTCACAATTTCCAGGTGGGAGGGGTTGAAGGCCAGTGACAAGTGCACTGGGCCACCGGCCGTGCTCACGTCAGAGCTGAAACCCTGGTGGTACTTCACGTCACCAGCAGGCAATTCTTCTGGGGCGGTGTGGTCAAACTCGGCGAACAGGTCCGCAGGCAGCTTGCCCATGGTGTTGACCAGCACGTTCAAGCGTCCGCGGTGGGCCATGCCGATCACGACTTCCTGCACGCCTTGCGCGCCAGCCGACTGGATCAGCTCGTCCATCGCGGCGATGAAGCTTTCGCCACCTTCGAGAGAAAAGCGCTTTTGGCCCACGTATTTGGTGTGCAGGTAACGCTCCAGACCTTCAGCAGCGGTCAGACGGTCAAGGATCTGTTTTTTCTTCTCGGCCGTGAAATTGGGCTTGCTGCGGATGCTTTCGAGCTTTTGTTGCCACCAGCGCTTTTCAGCCTGATCGGTGGTGTACATGTACTCGGCCCCAATCGTGCCGCAATAGGTCTCGCGCAGCGCATTGAGCAACTCGCGCAAGGACATGCGGTTCTTGCCGAAGAAGGTGTTGCTGGTGTCGAACACGGTTTCTTGGTCAGCATCGGTGAAGCCGAAGAAAGCGGGATCGAGGTCAGGGATATTGGGGCGCTCGGTGCGCTTCAAGGGGTCCAGATCGGCCCAGCGCTGGCCCACGTTGCGGTAGGCGGCAATCAGCTGTTGTGCAGCGGTACGCTTGCGGCCCATCTCGACATCGGCGCTGGCCATGACAACTTTGGTGCCGCCGGACTTGGCGCGCTCGGCAAAAGCGTTGATGACGGGCAGGTGAGGAACGTCTTTGGCGTTGGTGCCGTCAACGGCGGGGACGTGCTGGAGGGCGTCGAAATAGTCGCGCCAGGAATCAGGAACGCTTCCGGGGTTGGCCAGGTAGTTTTCGTACATCTCTTCGACGTACGGGGCGTTACCGCCGAACAAGTAGGTGTTGCCTTGATAGGCAGCGTAGACGGAATTAGTCTCGCTCATATTTCGCTGACCTCCGTTTCCCTCTGGGAAACATAAGTTGGTTGATTTTTACCTTCCGCGACACGGCTGAACCGATTGGCGGATGCGACTGTGGCATAGGAAGGGCCTGAGTACAGCGTGCATTGTGCCATGGCTTGTCCAATGAGTAACTTACAGACAGTGGGAGAAGCACAAAGAGCACAAAAAAAGACCCCGACGAAGCGGGGTCTGTGACATGGCGGAAGGGATCAGCCCTTGATCTGGTCCACGATCTGCTGCAAAGCGGCGGGATCGTCCATGGTGGTCAAATCACCCGGATCGCGCCCCTCGGCCACGGCCTGAATGGCGCGGCGCAGCAGCTTGCCGCTGCGGGTCTTGGGCAGAGCCGAGACAAAGAACACCCGCGACGGACGGGCCACAGCGCCCAGCTGGCTGTCCACCACCTTCATGACTTCGCCTTCGAGCTTGAGGCGCGCGGCCGCATCGGTCAGGCCCGAAGTGTCCTTGGCAATGGCAAACGCCATGGCCACCTGTCCTTTGAGTGGGTCGGCCACACCGACCACAGCCACTTCGGCGATGTTGGGGTGGCTGGAAATGCTTTCCTCGATCTCGCGGGTGCCCAGGCGATGACCGGCCACGTTGATGACATCGTCGGTGCGGCCCAGAATGAAGTAGTAGCCGTCTTCGTCACGCACCGCCCAGTCGAAGGTGCTGTAAACCAGCTTGTTGGGCACGGTTTTCCAATAGGTCTTGACGAAGCGCTCGTCGTCGCCCCAAATGGTTTGCAGGTTACCAGGAGGCAGTGGGCCCTCGATGGTCAACACGCCCTTCTGGTTAGCGCCTGTCAACTCCTCACCGGTCTGGTCGTCCACCAGCTTGACGTTGTAGCCGTAAATCGCCTTGCCGGGCGAGCCGAACTTGCTGGGCGCTTTTTCCACGCCGTTGCAAATGCTCAGAATCGGCCAACCGGTCTCGGTCTGCCAGTAGTTGTCGATGATGGCTTTGCCGTTAAGGCCTTCAGAAATCCACTTGGCGGTGGGCTCGTCCAAGGGCTCGCCGGCCAGGAACAGGGCCTGCAGGCTCGACAGGTCGTACTTGGTCAGCAGCGCAGGGTCCTGTTTTTTGAGCACACGAATCGCTGTGGGCGCGCTGAACATGACCTGGACTTTGTACTTCTCGACCAGGCTCCACCAGATGCCGCCGTCGGGGCGAACCGGCAGGCCTTCGTAAAGAATGGTGGCCATGCCGCCGATCAGCGGACCGTAGATGATGTAACTGTGGCCCACCACCCAGCCGATGTCGCTGGTGCAGAAGAATGTGCCGCCGGGCTTGCCCTCAAAAACGTTGGGCATGCTGGCGGCCAGGGCCACGGTGTAGCCCCCGGTGTCGCGCTGCACGCCTTTGGGCTTGCCGGTGGTGCCCGAGGTGTAGAGGGTGTAACTGGGGTGGGTGGATTCGACCCATACGCAAGGCACCACGGCTTCCATGTGCTTGGCACGCTCGGTGGCGAAGTCCACATCGCGGCCTGCCACGGGTGTGAAAGGGGCCAGATGTCGGTTCACCATGACCACCTTGGCAGGCTTGTGGGCCGACAGCGCAATGGCTTCGTCGAGCAATGGTTTGTAAGGCACCACCTTGCCACCACGCGAACCGGCGTCTGCGCTGATGATGACTTTGGGCGAGGCATCTTCGATGCGGGTGGCCAGCGAGTGCGAAGCAAAACCGCCAAACACCACCGAGTGGATAGCCCCCAGGCGCACGCAGGCGAGCATCGCAAAAGCGGCCTCGGCGATCATGGGCATGTAAATCAGCACGCGATCGCCCTTGACCACGCCCAGGTCTTGCATGACGGCAGCCATGCGCTGCACTTCGGCGTGCAGCTCACGGAAGGTGTAGGTTTTTTCGGTGTCGGTTTCGGTCGACACAAAGATCAAAGCAGGCTGATCAGCGCGCTCAGCCAGGTGGCGGTCTACCGCGTTGTGGCACAGGTTGGTCTCGCCACCCACGAACCACTTGGCAAACGGTGGGTTGCTGTAATCACAAATTTGCTGAGGTGGAACTTTCCAGTCCACCAGTTTGGCCTGCTCGGCCCAAAAAGCGTCGCGGTCATTGATCGACCGGGCGTGAAATTCTGCGAAATTGCCCATGAATGTCTCCTGAAAACCCACCAAGTTGAAACCAAGGAAGGGGGAAATGGTCACGCATCGCCCTGCACTTCTGAATTCATAATTATGGCCAAACGACTTGCAACAAGCTGACTCAACCTGAGGCAAAAAAAGCGGATCAGCGCGAGCGCCCAATACCCCGCTCGCAGGGCCCGGTCACTTGAACAAGCTTTGCAGCAACTTGAAGTCGGGATGCTCAGCCGAGCGAATCCACTCAAAAGCCACCATCTCGGCAGTCACCAACTCAGCCCCAGCCCCAGCCAATCGGTCATAGGCCGCATCGCGGTTGCGTTCTGTACGCGAACTGCAGGCGTCGGTCACCACCCACACCTCGAACTCGTCTTCCAGCAAATCCAAAGCCGTCTGCATCAAACAAATGTGCGCCTCGCAGCCTGCCAGCACGATGGCCTTGCGCGGCTCGGTCCCAGGCTGGGGTTTTTGCAAATGACGCGGCAAGCTGCGGGCATTGCCGCGCGGGGCCTGAACGGGCTCAGGCTGCAGCCATTCGCCCAGACCCTCCTCCACCGCGCTGAACTGCATTTTGGCCAGCACTTGGCGGCAATGCAGGCGGATTTCGGGCGGCATTTCGCCCAAACGCGAAGGATTTTGCTCCGTGCCCCAAGTGGGCACCTCCAAAGCTTGAGCCAAAGTGGCCAAGCGGGCAGCATTGGCCCACACCGCATCCGCGTCCAACATGGCGGGCTTCAGCCGGGCCTGGAAATCCACCAGCACCAATTGGCTTTCATCTGCATCGATCAACATGTTCAATCCTCTGAGTTACTGGGTCTGGATTGTCGCAGCAGCCTTGGTACCAGCCAACGTACAAAGTAGGCGTGGCCGTGATCAAGAAGCCTGACACCGTATAAGCCCCATCCTTTAAGCCAAAAATATCCGTTATGCTGGGGCGCTATGCGTTGGATACTTTTTTTATCTCTGATGATGGCCCTGAACCTGCCGGCTTGGTCGTCCCCGACAGAGGAAGCACCGACAACGGGCTTGACCGAGCGTGGCTTGGTCTCGCAGATCAGCACCCAATTGGGCGCGGTCAAAGACAAGGCCAGCGACCAAGCTGCAGGCATGGTGGAGCAGGCCATGGGTTTACTGGGCGTACCCTACCGCCGGGGCGGCAACAACGAGAGCACAGGTTTTGATTGCAGTGGCTTCGTACGCCATCTGTACGAAAAGTCGGTCGGACAAATTCTGCCGCGTCGCGCCGTTGACCAAGCCCAGGCCACCGAGGTCATTGACCGCGATGAACTCAAGCCCGGCGATTTGGTGTTTTTCAACACCATGCGCCGAGCCTTCAGCCATGTCGGCATTTACGTGGGTGATGGCAAATTCATCCACTCCCCGCGTGCGGGCAAAGTGGTCAACATCGAGGACATGCGCAGCGCTTATTGGCAAAAACGCTTCAACGGCGCGCGCCGCGTGCCCGTGAACGGCGACAATCCAAAAAATGAAAACACAAATTGATCACCTCGTGGTGATGGCCGCATCGCTGGACGATGGCGTGCAATGGTGCGAAGACACCTTGGGCATCACCCCCGGCCCCGGTGGCGAGCATGAAAAATACGGCACCCACAACCGCCTGTTCAAAATTGCCTCGCCCGAATTTCCGCTGGCCTACTTCGAAATCATCGCCATCAATCCGGCGGCCGTGATCCCCAAGCGCGCTCAGGTCACGCGCTGGTTCGACATGGACGACCCCGCATTGCAAAAAGCCGTGGCACAAGGCCCCCGGCTTGTCCACTTTGTCAGCAGCACCGAAGACGTCAAGGCCGCTCGCCATCTGCTGCGCACCCAAGGCATCGAACGTGGCCAAGTGGTGCATGCCAGTCGCAAGTCGAGCAAAGGCACGCTCAACTGGCAAATCACCGTGCGCGAAGATGGAGAGCGGCTCTTCAATGGCTGCTTGCCCACCCTGATCCAGTGGGGCAAGCCGGAGGCCACCGAGCCACTGCGCCTGCACCCACGCAACAGCCTGCCCCGATCAGGGGTTACGCTGCAAAGCCTGACAGTGAGTCACCCCAGCGGTGCCAAACTGCAAGCTGCCTTTGATGCCATCGGTTTGACGGGCATCGCCATCGAAACCGGCCCTGCCAACTTGGTGGCCAGCCTGCAAACGCCCAAGGGCTTGGTCCAGCTGCAAAGTCTGGGGATTTAAGTCTCTTTGGGCAATGCCAAGAGCAGCGCCATGCCCACCAGCATCACAACAGCCGTCAACCACAAAGCCCCTTTGAAACTGCCCGTGGCCTGCGCCATGGCCCCGGCCACGACGGGCGCGATCATTTGCGCTGCGCCGTAGCTCAGGGTCAAACGCGCCATGGCCTTGCCCGGGTTGTGCGGCGCACGCCGCCCCACCAGCGCTAGCGTCAGGCTCACGATGCCGATGAAAGTCGCGCCATAACCCACCGCACCGATCAGCGCAGCGGCCAGTGAACCCGACAACGCCGGCAGCACGATGGACACCGTCTGCAAACCAAAAGCCAGCAACAAAGCCCGGATGTCGCCCAGCTTTCGGGCCACACGGTCCCACAAGAACACAGCCGGCATGGCGGCCAGCCCCACCAGCGCCCAAGCCAAAGCGCCCTGCCCGGCCAAAGCCGGTTCGCGCTCCACAATGGCCACAGTGAAGGTCGCGCTGATCACAAAACCCCAGCCCGCCGCAAAATAGCTCAGCGCCATGGTCGCCATCCAGCGGCGCGAGACCTGCGGCTGCGCCTGCGCGGTCGCTGCTGCGGTGGGAACGGGCGGCACCGGCGGACGCCAGAGCCAGGCCGGCACAAAAAACACCAGCCCCAAGGCGGCAAAAGCCAGCCATTGGTCAGACCACAGCGTCCAGATGTCCGACAAGACCCAAGCGCCCAGCGCCGACACCACAATGCCCAGCCCCAGACCAATGAACAGCACACCCAACTCGGGCCTGCGGCCTTGACGCATCAACCAGCCCAGCACCAAACCCGAGCCCAGCAACATGCCGGTGGCCCCGCACAAACCGCCCAAAAAACGCCATAGCCCCCAGGCGGGCAGCCAACTCGACAGCGCCATGGCCGCCGTGGTGAGCAAGGCCATCCACAGGCCTGCACTGTAAAAACGGTGACGCCAGCGCACATCGTCCATCCAGGCCGTGACCAGAGCCCCGGCGATGTAGCCCGCGTAATTGACCGCCGCCAGGCCCCCGGCGGCGGCATCGTTCAAACCGGTTTGCGCCTGCAGGGCGGGCAACAAGGGCGTGTAAGCGAAGCGGGCCAGGCCAATGGTCAGCACCAGGCCACAAATGCCCCCCAGCATGACTTGCCAAGCTTGCAGGGGACGGGTGATGGACGTATTGGGCATGTTCAGGCGGTAGGTCAGTTGTTGCCATTGTGGCCTGATGCCGAGCCGATTCGAACAGCTTCCCAAACACACAAGCACTTGCGCCCGTTTGGAGCGTCACACAGATGACAGCCTAGGGCCAAGCGCAAAGGGTTTTCACCCTGCACAGCACCGGCTGCGCGGCCTAAAGTGAAATCTTCCAAGGAGACCAACCATGACCCACAAGCACTTCAGTCCTCGCGTCACCTCTACCCACTGCGAACTGGCTTCGCCTCTGAAGCGGCAGTTGGGGCGCAGCCTCAGCGTCTTGCTGCTGAGCCTGGGCGCCTTCAGTGCCACCAACGCGCTGGCCCAGGCCTTTCCCACCAAGCCCTTGCGCTTGGTGGTGACCTTTCCCTCGGGCGGTGCGCCCGACATCCTGGCCCGCCTGTTCAGCGAAAAAGCCCAGCTGGGCTTTCCGGTGGTGGTGGACAACCGACCCGGCGCAGGCGGCAACATTGGCGCGGACAACGTGGCCAAGTCGCCTGGCGACGGCCACACCATCGTGATGGGCACTGTGGGCACGCACTCGATCAACGGGGCTCTGTACGAAAAAATGCCCTACGACATGGTCAAGGACTTCAGCCCCATCTCGCTGATCGCCTCGGCCCCCAACTTGCTGGTGGTGAACAACGCCCTGCCCGTCAAAAACGTGCCCGAGTTGATCGCTTACATGAAAGCCAACCCCAACAAGCTCTCGTTTGGCTCTCCCGGCATTGGCACCTCGGTGCACGTCTCGGGCGAACTCTTCAAGTCGCTCACCGGCACCACCATGGAGCATGTGCCCTACAAGGGCCGTCAATTCGCCATCCCCGACCTGATCGGCGGCAGCATCCAGGTCATGTTTGACAACATGCCTTCGGCATTGCCCATGGCCAAGGAAGGCAAGATTCGGGCTTTGGCACAAACCACCGCCACCCGCTCACCGGCCGCGCCCGATGTGCCCACCGTGGCCGAATCGGTGCCCGGCTTTGAAGCCACCACCTGGTTTGCCATGTTTGCCCCGGCCAATGTGCCCCGCCCGGTGATCGACAAGCTCAACGCCGAGGTGCTGCGCGTGTTCAAACTGCCCGATTTGCAAGAACGCCTGAAAACCCTGGGCCTTGACCCGGTGCTGTCCAGCCCAGCCGAGCTGGCGCGCTACCAAGCCACCGAGATCACCAAATGGGCCAAGGTGGTGAAAGAGTCTGGCGCCAAGGCGCAGTGATGCTGCAACCCAGTCGCTGCGATCAGGCCACAATGCCCTGCTCGCGCAGCGCCTGGATTTGCGCGGCGCTCAAACCCATGCCCGCGAGGACCGCATCGCTGTCCTGACCGATGCCGGGCGCGTTGCGCCGGTGACCGCCGGGCGTGCGTGAGAGCTTGGGCACGATGCCCGGCACCATCAAATCGCTGCCGTCGTCCATGTGCACCGTTTGCAGCATGTCGCGCGCTTGGTAGTGCGGGTCTTGGGCAATGTCGGCCACGGTGTAAATGCGTCCGGCAGGCACGCTGGCGCGGTCCAGCGCGGCCAGCACCTCGTCCACCGTGTGCTGCGACGTCCATTGGCCAATCACGCCATCGATTTCGGCCACGCGGGCCACACGGCCGGTGTTGTCTTTCAAGGCCGGGTCTTGCGCTAAGTCGTCCCGGCCAATCTCGGCCATCAGCCGCTTGAAAATGCTGTCGCCATTGCCTGCAATCAGGGCGTAGCCGCCGTCCTTGCACAGGTAGGCGTTGCTCGGGGCAATGCCGGGCAAGGCACTGCCCGCTGGGCCACGCACCGCGCCAAAGGCACTGTACTCGGGCAGCAGGCTTTCCATGCAATTGAACATGGCCTCGTACAAAGCCACGTCGATCACCTGCCCCCGACCCGAAGTCTGCCGCTCGTGCATGGTCAGCAAAATGCCAATCACGCCGTGCAAAGCCGCCAGCGTGTCGCCCAAGCTGATGCCCACACGCACAGGCACCCTGCCCGGTTCGGCCGTCAGGTGCCGAATGCCGCCCATGGCCTCGCCCACCACGCCAAA
>JAIXOZ010000157.1 GCA_027486495.1 Comamonadaceae bacterium
CAATTGATGAACTCCGTTCGCTCGATCTCAGTCCACAAGACGGACGCATATTTTTGAAAAACAGCCGTTTCTGAAACAGTGCGCATTGATCAGATTGTACGGCAATGCCGTATTTTTAAAGGAATCGAACCCGAGTGAGGTTCGTGTGCGCTCATTTCAAAACGATTCGTTCGGCCCCAAATACCGCCAGGTGCCCGCAGGCATCTGCCCCAGCTGCACGCCGCCCATGCGGATGCGTTTGAGGCCCACGACTTTCAGGCCGACCTGCTCGCACATGCGGCGGATCTGGCGCTTTTTGCCTTCGGTCAGCACAAAGCGCAGCTGTTCGGGGTTTTGCCAGTCCACTTTGGCGGGCTTGAGAGGTTTGCCATCCAGACTCAGGCCGTGGCGCAGGCGCTCGAGCAGCGCCTTGGGGAACACGGCTTGCACGTTGGCGCTAATCCGGTCGAAGTCGCCAATGACGGTCAGCTGGTTGGCTTTGCCGCCATAGGTGGCCGAGGCGGCGGTGGCGGCCGCGGTGTTTTCGTGGCCGGTGTAGGCCACGCGCACCAGGTATTCCTTTTCCATCTCCGAGTCTTCGCCGATCAGCTGGCGCGCCACGCGGCCGTCTTGCGTCAGCACCAGCAGACCGGTGGAGTCGATGTCCAAGCGTCCGGCTGGGGCCAGGCCGCGCAGGTGGGGTGGGGTGAAGCGCAGCTTGGACGGGTCGCCGCCCCAGTGGCTGCGCGGGTTGATCAGGGTGATGGCGGGCTCGTGTCCGTCTTCGGCCTGGCCGCTCACATAGCCCATGGGCTTGTGCAAAAGAATAGTCACTTGCCGGTCTTGCTGTTGCTCGGCGGCCTTGTCGATGGTGATGCGGTCTGACAGCGTGACCTGCTGGCCCATGTTGGCGGGCAGGCCGTTGACCTTGACCCAGCCTTGCTCGATCCAAGCGTCGGCTTCGCGGCGCGAGCACATGCGCAGCTCGGCCATGCGTTTGTTCAGGCGCGAGGTGCCACTGGGGGCAGCTGTTTCGCCTTTGCCTTCGGGGCGGGGGGCGCGTTTGAAAGCCGGGGGCTGGGTCATGGGTGATCGAGGTGAAAAGGAGCAAATGTTCAGGCTGTCAATTGTCCCTTGTTTTGTCGCAGGTGAATTGGGTGGTGCGAAGTCCGTTCAGATCCAAAATTCGCAAGCCGCCGTACTCCACCCGAATGAGCTGACGCGCTTCCAGCACGCGCAGGGCTTCGTTCACGCGCTGGCGCGACAGTCCCACCAAATAGGCCAGCTCTTGCTGGGTGATGCGCAGAACCTCGCCCACGCCAGAAAACAGCACCGGGTTGAACAGCGTGGCCAAGTGCCGTGCCAAGCGCAGTTCGGGGTTGGTCATGCGGTCGAGTTCGCGGGCCGCGATGAACTGCCCCAGCCGCTCGTTGAGCTGCTGCATGATGAAGCGGTTGAAGCCCAGTGAATGGTCGATCAGCCAATGAAAGGTCTCCAGCGGCAGGCCCGCCACCACGCTGGGGCGCAGGGGCTGGATGTTGTAACGGTAAACCTCGCGCTTGAGCGCCGTGCCTTCGCCAAACCAGCCACCGGGCGGCACGCCAGTGAAAGTGATGGTTTGGCCGCTTTCGTTGTCGGTACTCATCTTCAGAAGGCCAGAGATGACGCCAAACCAATAGGTCACGGGGCGGCCTACGCGGCACACGTAGTCGCCCACCTGCGGGTCACTGACCACCAATTGCGGCACGATTTCAAGCCGCTCTTGCGTGCTGAGCAGGTTCAGCCACGGGATGATCTGAAGCTCGCTTTCGCTGGGTGCGCGGCGGCGCTGGTATACGCTTTTTTCAGGGGTCATGCTGGAGGGACAGGTTGTCAGAAAGTGGTCAGCTGGGCTAGGGGTCTTCCCTGAATTGTCGTCCGAACGACAACTTAACGTCAAATGAGTGCCTAACATGCAGTCAAGTTCAGTCGCATTGCCCTCAATGCGCCGTTTTTTTGAGACAGGTCAGGTCATGCAAACAACGTTTCCCCGCTTGATGCTCAAGCACGCTGCAGAGCGCCCCACAGCGCCTGCACTGCGCGAGAAAGAATATGGCATTTGGCAAACCACCAGCTGGTCAGATTTGGCTCGCTTGGTCCAGTCTGTGGCCTGTGGCTTGCACCAAGCGGGCTTGCAGCGTGGCGAGCACCTGATCGTGGTGGGCTCCAACCGCCCACGTCTTTACGCCACCATGCTGGCCGCCCAATCGCTGGGCGCGATTCCTGTGCCGCTGTACCAAGATGCTGCTGCTGCCGAATGTGTGTTCCCCATCACCAACGCCGAAGTGCGCTTTGCCGTGGTGGAAGACCAGGAACAGGTCGACAAAATGCTGGAAGTGCGCGAGCAGTGCCCGCAGTTGACCCACATTTATTACGACGACCCACGCGGCTTGCGCAAGTACACCGAAGAGGGCTTGGGTTCGCTCGAAGAGCTGATTGCAGCGGGTGGTGTGTTTGCGCAGCAGCATCCGCAGTTCTTCCAAGAAGAAGTCGACAAAGCGGCTTACACCGATGTGGCGGCGATGTTCTTCACCTCGGGCACCACGGGTAACCCCAAGGGTGTGGTGCACACCCACAGCTCCTTGATCGACCGCGCCGACGCGGGCGCTGAATTCGACAAGCTGACCAGCGCCGAAGACGTGTTGGCTTATATGCCGCCTGCCTGGATTGGCCAGAACATCTTCAGCTACGCGCAGTGGCTGGTGTGTGGTTACGTGGTCAATTGCCCCGAGTCTGCGGCCACCGTGACCATCGACCTGAAAGAAATCGGCCCCACTTATTACTTTGCGCCGCCCCGCGTGTTTGAGGGCATGCTCACCAGCGTCATGATCCGCATGGAAGACGCGGGCAGCCTCAAGCGCAAGCTGTTCCACTATTTCATGGGTGTGGCCAAAAAAGTCGGTCCCGCTTTGATGGATGGCCAATCGGTTGGCCTGATGGACCGTGTGATGTACGGCCTGGGCAACCTGATGGTGTATGGCCCTTTGCGCAACAACATGGGTTTCAGCCGCGTGCGTGTGGCCTACACCGCAGGCGAGGCGATTGGCCCCGACTTGTTCACTTTCTTCCGATCGATTGGCGTGAACATCAAGCAGCTGTATGGCTCAACCGAAACCGCTGTGTTTGTGTGCCTGCAGCCTGACAACCAAGCGCGTGCCGACACCGTGGGCGTGCCTTGCAAGGGTGTGGAAATCAAGGTCGCCGACAACGGCGAGATCCTGGTCAAGTCGCCTGGCTTGCTCAAGGGCTATTACAAAAACCAGAAGGCCACCGACGAGGTGTTGACGGCCGATGGTTGGTACCACACCAGCGACGCGGGCTTCATCGATTCGCACGGCCACCTGAAGATCATCGACCGCGTGAAAGACGTGGGCCGCATCCAGGGGGGTGCCAACGACGGCGCCATGTTCGCGCCCAAGTACGTCGAGAACAAACTCAAGTTTTTCCCCTTCATCAAGGAGGTGGTGGCTTACGGTGACCAGCGCGAAAAAGTCTGCGTCATGCTCAACATCGACTTTGATGCTGTGGGCAACTGGGCCGAGCGCCGCAATCTGTCTTATGCGGGTTACACCGATCTGGCCCAAAAGTCCGAGGTTTACCAGCTGATCCAAGATTGCGTGGAAAAGGTCAACGCCGACTTGGCTGAAGACGCTTTGCTGGCGGGCAGCCAGGTTTCGCGCTTTTTGGTCTTGCACAAAGAACTGGACGCCGATGATGGCGAGTTGACCCGCACCAATAAGGTCCGCCGCGGCTTCATTGCCGACAAATACAAACCGCTGGTGGATGGCCTGTACGAGGGCAAAGCCGAGCAGTTCATCGAGACCGTGGTCAAGTTTGAAGACGGCCGCACCGGCAGCGTGAGCGCCACGCTCAAGATTTCCGACGCCAAAACATTCACACCCGTGAAGGCAGCAGCATGACCAAGAAAATCGGCGACGTTATCCTCGACGTCAACAACATCAGTTTGCGCTTCGGCGGCGTGAAGGCGCTGACCGACATCTCGTTCAATGTGCGCGAGCACGAAGTGCGGGCCATCATTGGCCCCAACGGCGCGGGCAAAAGCTCGATGCTCAACTGCATCAACGGGGTGTACACACCGCAAGAGGGCAGCATCACCTTCCGTGGGCAAACATTTGACCACATGAACAGCCGCCAGGTGGCCGAGATGGGCATTGCCCGCACCTTCCAGAACTTGGCTTTGTTCAAGGGCATGAGCGTGATCGACAACATCATGACCGGCCGCAACTTGCACATCAAGAGCAACCTGTTCTTGCAGGCTTTGCGCCTTGGCCCTGCTCAGCGCGAGGAAGAAAAGAACCGCGAATTTGTCGAGCACATCATCGACTTTCTGGAGATCCAGGCCTTTCGCAAAACGCCTGTGGGTCAGTTGCCCTATGGCCTGCAAAAGCGGGTGGACTTGGGCCGCGCTTTGGCCATGGAGCCCAAAGTGCTCTTGCTCGACGAGCCTATGGCCGGTATGAACATGGAAGAAAAGCAGGACATGTGCCGCTTCATTCTGGATGTGAACGACGAGTTTGGCACCACCATCGTGTTGATCGAGCATGACATGGGCGTGGTGATGGACATTTCGGACCGCGTGGTGGTGCTCGATTACGGCAAAAAAATCGGTGACGGAACACCCGAAGAAGTGCGCAACAACGAAGACGTGATCAGTGCCTATCTGGGCACGAGCCACTAAGGAGAACAAGACATGGCATTTTTTCTGGAAGCTCTTTTTGGCGGCCTCATGGCCGGCATGCTTTATTCCTTGGTTGCGCTGGGTTTTGTCTTGATATTCAAAGCCTCTGGCGTGTTCAACTTCGCGCAAGGCGCGATGGTGCTGTTTGCCGCCTTGGCCATGGCCCGTTTTTCGGAATGGATTCCCGGCTGGCTGGGCATCGAAGACAAGTTCTTGGGCAATCTGATTGCCTTTGTGCTGGCCGCCGCGATCATGTACGTGCTGGCTTGGCTGATCGAGCGCCTGGTGCTGCGCCACTTGGTCAACCAGGAAGGCGTGACCTTGCTGATGGCCACGCTGGGCATCACGTATTTCCTGGACGGTCTGGGTCAAACCATTTTTGGCAGCGACATCTACAAAATCGACGTGGGCATGCCCAAAGACCCGATTTTCTTGTTGGAGTCGGTCTTTCCCGGTGGTGTGCTGGTCAACCTTGAGGACGTGTATGCGGCTTGCATTGCGGCTTTGCTGGTGGTGGTCTTGTCCCTGTTTTTCCAAAAAACCAGCACCGGCCGTGCTCTGCGTGCGGTGGCCGATGACCACCAAGCGGCGCAGTCGATTGGCATTCCGCTCAATCGCATCTGGGTGATTGTGTGGTTTGTGGCGGGCATCACCGCCTTGGTGGCCGGCATCATCTGGGGCTCCAAGATGGGGGTGCAGTTCTCGCTGACCACCGTGGCCTTGCGTGCTTTGCCGGTGATCATTTTGGGTGGCCTGACTTCGGTGCCCGGCGCCATCATCGGTGGCCTGATCATTGGTGTGGGCGAGAAGCTGTCCGAGGTGTACTTGGGCCCTTATGTGGGGGGCGGCATCGAAATTTGGTTTGCTTACGTGCTGGCGTTGGTGTTCTTGCTGTTTCGTCCGCAAGGCCTGTTCGGCGAAAAAATCATCGACCGCGTGTAAGGAGAGAACAACATGTTTTACAGAGAAAACGGTCAGTACAAGACCTCTTACCGCAGCGACCAGCAGATCTTTGCGATTGCGCAAGACCGCTGGGCCATCTTGGCGCTCATCGCCTTTGCGTTCATCGGTGTGCCTTTCCTGGCCGATGAGTACATGTTCCGCGCGATCCTGATCCCCTTCCTCATCCTGTCGCTGGCGGCTTTGGGGGTGAACATCCTGGTGGGTTATTGCGGCCAAATTTCGCTGGGTTCGGGCGCTTTCATGGCGGTGGGGGCCTACATGGCCTACAACACCTACATCCGCATTGAGGGCATGCCCCTGATCGTGGCGTTGTTGGCCGGGGGCTTTTTTGCCACCTTGGTGGGAATGTTCTTTGGCATTCCGAGCTTGCGCGTCAAGGGCCTTTATTTGGCAGTGGCCACGCTGGCGGCGCAGTTTTTTTGTGACTGGGCTTTCTTGCGCGTGGGCTGGTTCACCAACAACAACGCTTCGGGCTCCGTCTCGGTGTCTAACCTGAATGTGTTTGGTTTGCCGATTGACACACCCCTGCAAAAGTACATCTTCTGCTTGGTGTTCTTGGTGGTGTTTGGCTTGCTGGCCAAAAACCTGGTGCGCTCGGCCATTGGCCGCGAGTGGATGGCCATTCGCGACATGGACGTGGCTGCGGCCGTGATCGGCATCCGCCCGATGTACGCCAAGCTCAGCGCTTTTGCAGTGAGTTCGTTCATCGTCGGTGTGGCCGGTGGCCTGTGGGGCTTTGTGCACTTGGGTTCATGGGAGCCCGCGGCGTTCTCGATTGACCGCTCCTTCCAGCTCTTGTTCATGGTCATCATCGGCGGCATGGGCTCCATCATGGGCAGCTTCTTTGGTGCAGCCTTCATTGTGATCTTGCCGATTTTCTTGAACCAGTTCTTGCCTGCCATGGGTGATATGGTGGGCGTCAACATTTCCACGGCCGCCGTGTCGCACACCGAATTCATGATTTTCGGTGCCCTGATTGTGTGGTTCCTGATTGTGGAGCCGCATGGTCTGGCCAAGTTGTGGTCGGTGGCCAAGCAAAAGCTGCGTCTGTGGCCCTTCCCCCACTGATGTGCCCCAATTTTTTCCGAGTGTTTTTACCCCAAGTGCTTCCCTTTTTTAACAGGAGACAAACCATGAAGCTTCGTCAATTTGTTTTGGCCACCACGGTGGCGGCTGCCGGTCTTGCCAGTGCGCTGGTCAGCACCGTGGCCACGGCCCAAGCCAAAGAACAGTTTTTCCCCGTGCTGGTGTACCGCACCGGCGCCTATGCACCCAACGGCGTGCCCTTTGCCAACGGCTATGTCGACTATCTCAAGCTGGTGAATGCGCGCGGCGGCATCAACGGCGTGAAGGTGTCTTTTGAAGAGTGCGAAACAGGCTACGCCACAGACCGCGGCGTGGAGTGTTATGAGCGCCTGAAAGGCAAGAACGGTGGCGCGACTGTGTTCCAGCCGCTGTCGACCGGCATCACCTTTGCCCTGACCGAAAAAGCCCCTGGCGACAAAATCCCATTGATCACAGCAGGCTACGGCCGCAGCGAATCGGCTGACGGCGGCGTGTTCAAGTGGAACTTCCCACTCGCAGGCACCTATTGGGTTGCCGGTGACGTGATCATCCAGGACATCGGCAAGAAGGCCGGTGGTGTCGATAAGCTCAAAGGCAAGCATATCGCCTTGGTCTACCACGACAGCCCCTTCGGCAAAGAAGCCATCCCGATCTTGCAAGAGCGTGCTGCCATGCACGGCTTCAAGCTGAGCCTCTTGCCTGTGACCCACCCCGGTGTGGAACAAAAGTCCACCTGGCTGCAAATTCGCCGCGACCGCCCTGACTACGTGGTCAACTGGGGCTGGGGCGTGATGAACTCCACCTTGCTCAAAGAAGCGCAAGCCACCGGTTACCCCCGTGAAAACATCTGGGGCGTGTGGTGGGCGGGTGCCGAGCCGGATGTCAAAGACATTGGCATGGGCGCCAAGGGTTACAACGCCATCACCATGCAGCACGGCACCGAAAAGGGCTCTGCGATCGTGAAGGAAGTTCTGGAGAAGTTGCATGCCAAGAACCAAGGCACAGGCCCAAGGGACGAAGTGGGTGAAGTGCTGTACATGCGTGGTTTGTTCAGCGCCATGTTCGCCATCGAAGGTGTGCGCCAGGCCCAAGAGAAATATGGCAAAGGCAAGGTCATGACCGGCGAGCAAGCGCGCTGGGGTTATGAAAACCTGAACCTGACCCAGCCCAAGCTGGATGCCCTGGGCTTCAAGGGCGTGTTGCGTCCTGTCTCTACCTCGTGCGCCGACCACATGGGTGCCAACTGGGCCCGTATCCACACATGGGACGGCACCAAGTGGCAATTCAGCAGCGACTGGATGCAGGCCGATGAGCAGATCATCAAGCCCATGGTCAAAGCCGCTGCTGACAAGTACGCTGCCGAGAAAAAGATCACACGCCGCACTCCTGCGGATTGCCAGTCTTGATCTGAGTCCAGCTGCCGCGCAAGCGGCAGCTTGTCAGCTGCAGCAGCTTGTGCTTGCCTGCAGCTGCCTGACCGGAGAGACCAAATGAAACCCTTGCGTGCAGTGGTTTCATTTGGCTTGAACCCCAGAATTTGAAAAGGCACAGTCCATGAGCGACAAAAACATTGTTCTGAACGTCAACGGCATCGAGGTCATTTACAACCACGTCATTTTGGTGCTCAAGGGCGTGTCCTTGCAGGTGCCAGAGCAAGGCATCGTGTCTTTGCTCGGCGGCAACGGTGCAGGCAAAACCACCACTTTGCGTGCAATCTCCAACTTGCTCAAGGGCGAGCGGGGTGACGTGACCAAGGGCTCCATTGAGCTGCGCGGCGAGCGCATCGAAAACCTCACGCCGGCCGACCTGGTCAATCGGGGTGTGGTGCAGGTCATGGAAGGGCGTCATTGCTTTGCCCACCTGTCGATCGAAGACAACCTCATGACCGGCAGCTACACCCGCACCGACAAGGGCGAGATCGCGGCCAACCTGGACAAGGTCTACACCTACTTTCCGCGCCTGAAAACCCGCCGTACTTCACAAGCTGCCTACACATCCGGCGGTGAGCAGCAGATGTGTGCGATTGGCCGCGCCTTGATGACCAACCCCAGTGTGATGTTGCTCGATGAGCCCTCCATGGGCCTGGCGCCACAGATCGTGGAAGAGGTGTTCAACATCGTCAAAGACTTGAACGAGAAAGAAAAAGTCACCTTTTTGATCGCTGAGCAAAACACCAACATGGCGCTGAAGTATTCCGATTACGGCTACATCATGGAGTCGGGACGCATTGTGATGGACGGTGAGGCCGCTGACTTGCGCACCAACGAAGACGTCAAAGAGTTTTACTTGGGCATGGGCGGTGGTGAGCGCAAGAGCTTCAAGGATGTGAAAAGCTACAAGCGCCGCAAGCGTTGGTTGGCTTGAGTTTCCGGTCACCGGAGACTCCTTCCCTGTGGGAGCGCGCCCCTGCGCGCGAATGCTTTCCCCGCACAACCTTTTTTTCACGCGCAGGGGCGCCCTCCACCTTTGTTCTTTCCAGTACCCATGATGCACTACGACGCTCTTGAAACGCGCGCTCCTGAAGTCCGTGAATCCGCCTTGATGGCTGCTTTGCCCGCGCAGGTTGCGCACGCCAAGGCCAAGGCTCCGGCGTTTGCCGAGTTGCTCAAAGACGTGGACGCCGACAGTGTCAACAGCCGGGTTTCGTTGGCGCGCTTGCCGGTGATCCGTAAAACCGAATTGCTGGAGCGCCAGAAAGCCTCGCGAACTGCAGGTGGCAATGTGTTTGGTGGTTTCAGCGCCCTGGGTTTTGGCCAAGGCATGACCCGCGTGTTTGCCAGCCCCGGCACCATTTACGAGCCCGAAGCTGCCCGCGCCGACTACTGGCGCATGGCGCGGACGATGTTTGCTGCGGGCTTTCGTCCGGGTGAGTTGATCCACAACTGCTTCAGTTACCACTTCACGCCTGCAGGCTCCATGATGGAAACCGGCGCACACGCGCTGGGTTGCACGGTGTTCCCCGGCGGAATTGGCCAGACCGAGCAGCA
>JAIXOZ010000144.1 GCA_027486495.1 Comamonadaceae bacterium
GCCAAACTGCTGCCGAGACCCTGAAAAAAGTGGCCAAGCAAGCCGCTGACAGCGCCGAAGCCAGCATCAAGGCCGCTTCTGCCCAAGCCGAAGCTTCTGTTAAGGCCGCCATGACCAAGTCCAAAGCCAAGGCTTGAGCTTCGACTTCATGAGCCGTCCCTGAACACAGTGGCGGCTTCCTACAATGAGGGTGTCTTCGGACACCCTTTTTGTTTTGGATTGCCCTCATGTCATCTGCCGCACCGCTCGCGTCCACCCCCGTTCTCCAGATCGAAGGCGGCGTGGCCACCATCACCTTGAACCGCCCAGCCCAGCGCAACCGCCTGGAAAACGCCGACCTCAAGGCCTTGCTGGGGCACTTCGATACCGTCAACCGTGACCCCGATGTGCGTGTGCTGGTGCTGTCGGCCAACACGAGCGGCCAGCCCAGGCCGGTGTTTTGCGCCGGTTACGACATTGGTGGCTTTGACGAGCCTGGGCATGGCTCGACTTTTTTTGAGGAAATTCCGGATGCCCTGGCGGCTTTGCGTCCGGTCAGCATATGTGCCCTCAATGGCAGTGTCTACGGTGGTGCAACCGACGTGGTGCTGGCGTGCGATCTGCGCATCGGTCTGCAGGGCATCGAGTGGCGTATGCCTGCCACGGCACTGGGCCTGCATTACTACCCCAGCGGCTTGCAGCGTTATGTCAGCCGTTTTGGCTTGCTCGCCACCCAGCGGGCGTTTTTGACGGCAAGGCCGTTCACCGATCGGCAACTCGAGGCCTTGGGCCTGTTTGAGGCTTTGGTGGGTCCCGAAGACTGGGCCTCAACCGAGCAGGCCTTGGTGCAGGACATTTTGGCGCTGGCGCCCCTTGCTGTGCAGGAGACCAAACAATCGATCCGGGAAATCGAGACCGGTTGCGGTGATGTGATCCGCATGCGCGAGCGCGAACAGCGCACCAGCCAAAGTGCCGATTTTGCTGAGGGCCGTGCGGCCTTTGGCCAGCGCCGAAAGCCGGTCTTTACCGGTCGCTGAGTCGCTGACGCGCTTGTTGTGTGCCTGTTGGGGGCCAGCGCTCTGGCCGATGGTGCGCCTTGGTTGAGGTGCCGCGAACTATCAAGTTGGACGTTTTGCTGCCGATACAGCCAACAGGGATACGGTCTGATGCAGTTGAAACCTCCATGAGACTTTTGTCATCCCGGGCGAAGACCCTGGATCCAGTTCGCACCACAGCCTTTTGCAAAGACCGTCGGTGTGCACTGGATCCCGGCTCCAGGCCGGGATGACAAAAAAACAAGGCCGGGATGACACAAAACCAGGTCGGAATGTCAAAAAACAAGACCGGGATGACCACGTGAACGATGGAGTTCGGACACCTGTAAGCTTGGCAGGGTCGGATCAAGACGCTGTTTTTTCTGTAGACGGGTGCGCCATGAGAACAAGTGTTGGGTGGGCTGGGTTGCTGTGGCTGTGTGCTGCATCAGGGGCGTGGGCGGGTCAATATGTGCTGCAGGCCGGACAGACCCAGAACGTGCCGGTGTCTGCTCGGGTACTCAATGGCGAAACACGCTGCAATTTGCGCATCAGCGTGCCGGGTCAGGCCGATGTCGAGCGTGTGGTGCAAGCCCCTTTTTTCGACACAGCTGTGGCCCTCACGCCGCAGGATGAAGAAGTCTTCACGGTGCGTTGGCAGGGGCAGGCCCGGCGCATCAACGACCAAGTGGTCAACGGCTGCCCCGTCCAGGGGGAAACCCGCTTCAAGGTGGTCGGCAACAACGCTTTGACCCGGGCCGTTTGGGACAGCATGCAGGCGCAACTGCCGCCTGCCAAGGCCGAGTGCCTGCGCATTGCGTTTGAGTTGGACCGGGTGCGGCCCGAGTGGTTTGACTTCAATGACCCGCAGCCCAGTGGCGAAGACGCCAAAATTAACCGGGCTTTTGCCCAATGCGAGACATTTTTGTCCAGGCCCAAAGCCTGGGCCACGCAAAACCCGCAAAACCATGCGTGCACCGTGGCAGGTGTCAAAACCCGGTGTGAAGGGTTTTTTACCGCCAGCGTGAACGGTAAGGCGCAAACGATTTCGCGCGAAACAGCCATCCAAAGGCAAGTGCAAAATTTGCCATGGAACACCGGGGTGCGTGAGATCGCGTCGGTCAGGGCTTCGCGCATCCAGCAGGAAAAAGACCGCGTGGCCAGCCATGCCGCCCAAGAGGCAGCCAAACTGCAGGCGATCGAAGAAGCCAGGTTGCAGGCCGAGCGCCAAGCCCAAGAGGCCAAGGCTGCTGAGCAGCGTGCGCTGCAAGACAAGATTGCCGCCTTGAAGGCGCAGATTGCCGAAGAAAAAGCCCAGGCCGCGCAAGAGAAAAATTGGGTTTTCCAGCAGATTGACAAGATCAAGGGCGTGCCAGCACCCGAAGCCAAGCCACAAGATGCGGCCAAACCCGCCAACCCAACCGCGCCAGCCTCAGCTGCCCCGGCGGCTCCAGCTGCTGCAACGCCTGCAGCACTGCCTGCAGCGCCACCGCCGGTCCAAGCGCCTGCAACGGCTGTCACCGCCGCACCAGCCGCACCAGCCGCACCAGCCGCACCAGCCGCACCAGCCGCACCGCCTGCGGCGAAAGCTGCACCACTGCCAGCGGCCGCTACTGCCGCACCAGTGTCCAACCCAGCGAACAGGTCCTTGCCACCTCTGCCGCCCAACTGATCTGGCCACGGGGACTTTGGGGGATTCGGGCGGTAACGCAAGCGACCGGCGTACAGCCGCATTGCCCCTAAGATGTCCGGGTGATTCACCCCTTCCACACAGCAGCGGCATGAAACCGCGCAAGTCTTGGTCGCCCTTGCGCCAGTGGTCGCTCACGCACCACCGCAGCAGGCGCGCCTTCGCCGCCTGGCCCGTGGCCGTGCGGGGCATGGCCTGGATGGTGCTCGGTGGGCTGCTGTTTTCTTTTCTCAACACCATTGCCCGCGAGTTGACACTGCACCTGGACGTTTACCAATCGCAGTTCTTGCGTTATTTGTTTGGCTTGTTGGTCATCTTGCCTTGGGTTTGGCGCGACGGCTGGCGCGCTTACATGCCGGTGAACATGGCGGGTCAGTTCTGGCGCGGCGGGGTGCACACACTGGGGCTGGTGTTGTGGTTCACGGCCTTGCCCAAAATCCCCTTGGCCGACATGACGGCCATTGGTTTCACCGGGCCGATTTTCATCATGATCGGTGCGGCCTGGTTTTTGGGCGAGCCCATGCGCAAAGACCGCTGGATCGCTGCCTTGGTCGGTTTTGCGGGCGTGTTGGTGGTGGTCTTGCCCAAGATGTCGGGTGAGGGCGGCTGGTTCAATCTGGTCATGCTGGCTTCTGCGCCGGTGTTTGCGGCGTCTTTCCTCATCACCAAAGCCCTGACACGCTACGAGACAGCGGGCGTGATTGTGCTTTGGCAAGCTCTGACGGTCACGGTCTTGAGTCTGCCAATGGCTTTGCCCAATTGGCAAGCACCCACCTTGATGCAGTGGATCGGCTTTGCCGCCACGGGTGTGCTCGGCACGCTGGCCCACTATTGCCTGACGCGGGCCTTCGCGCTGGCCGACATTTCGGCCACCCAGTCGCTGCGCTTTCTCGACCTGGTCTGGGCCTCTTTGCTGGGCTGGCTGGTGTTTGGCGACGTGCCCAGCCAGTGGACTTGGGCGGGTGCCTTGGTCATTTTGGGCGCCACCGTCTGGATTGCCCGCAGAGAAAGTCGGAGAAAAACCGTCGTGACCGATTGACGGGGTATATTGCCCCGCTCAAAAGGGAGAACTGTGTGATCGACATCGAGCCATTGCGCTTTGCCTGGACCCGGGGCGGGCCTGACACACTGGTGCTGGGGCATTTGCATGTGGACCCCGGCGAAACTGTTTTTTTGCATGGCCCCAACGGCTGTGGCAAGAGCACTTTGCTGAGTTTGTTGGCCGGCGTGTTGTCGCCAAGCCAAGGCCGTGTGGCCTTGCTGGGGCAGGATTGGGCCGCTTTGAATGCGGGTCAGCGAGACGCCTTTCGGGCCGACCATGTGGGCGTGATTTTTCAGCAGTTCAACTTGCTGCCCTACCTGAGCGTGCTCGACAACGTGAGCCTGCCATGCCGCTTTTCAAAGCTCAGACGCGATCGCTGTCACGCCGCCGGTGGCCCCGAGGCTGCGGCCCAAAGCTGGTTGCAGCGCATGGCTTTGCCCGAGGCGCTGTGGAGTCGCCGCGCCGACGCCTTGTCGGTGGGCCAGCAGCAGCGCGTGGCTGCCGCCCGCGCCCTGATGGGCCAACCCGAATTGATCTTGGCCGACGAGCCCACCTCGGCGCTCGACGCGGCCTTGCGGCAGGATTTCATGGACTTGTTGCTGCAAGCCGCGCGCGACGCGGGCAGCACCTTGGTGTGTGTGAGCCACGACGAGCAGCAGGCGGTGCGCTTTGATGTGCAGTGGTCCTTGCCTGCCTTGCAACAAGCGGGGGTGAGCGCATGAACAGCCTTTGGCGCATGGCCCGCATCAGCGCCTGGAACCGGCGCAGCACCTTGGTCTGGGTGGTGGTGTCGCTGGCGCTGGCCACTGCTTTGCTGTGGACGCTGGAGCGATTGCGCCACGACATCCGCAACAGCTTTTCACAATCGGTCAGCGGAGTCGATTTGATTGTGGGCGCACGCAGCAGCCCGGTGCAGCTGATGCTGTTTTCGGTGTTCCACATCGGCAGCGTGCCGCAAAGCATGAGCATGGACAGCGTGCACAAGCTGGCGCAGCACCGCTCGGTGTCTTGGGTCGTGCCTTTGAGCCTGGGCGACTCGCACCGGGGCTTTCCAGTTTTGGGCACCACGCCCGCTTACTTTCAGCACTTTGCTTATGGCGACAAACAGCCGCTGGTCTTGCAGCAAGGCGCGGTGTTTGCGGACACGCTCGACGGCTTGTATGAGGCGGTGATCGGGGCCGAAGTGGCGCGCCAAATGGGTTATGGCCTGGGCCACAGCATCACGCTCGGCCACGGCATGCACGACCATGACCACGAAGGTACAGAAAAGGGTCAAGAGGCCGACGAACACGCCGACAAGCCCTTCAAGGTGGTGGGCATTCTGGCCCCCACGGGCACCCCGGTGGACCGCACGGTGCATGTCAGCCTGCAGGCGCTGGAAGCCCTGCACCTGGGCTGGGTGGCGGGCACCCCCATGCCCGGCGGACAGATTCCGGCCGACCAAGCGCGCAAATTCAATTTGCAGCCCGAAGAAGTCACCGCCGCCCTGGTGGGCCTGAAAAGCCGGGCAGCGGTGTTCAATGTGCAGCGCTTTGTGAATTTTTACGAAGAAGAAGCCCTGATGGGGGTGATGCCCGGTGTGGCGCTGGGTGAGTTGTGGTCGGTGTTGGGGCTGGGCGAGAACGCCTTGTTGGCGGTGTCAGCCCTGGTGGCTTTGGTGAGTGTGGTCTCGTTGGTGGCCGTGGTGCTGGCGGGCCTGAACGAGCGCCGCCGCGAACTGGCGGTGCTGCGCGCCGTGGGCGCCGCGCCGCGCCATGTGCTTGGCCTGCTCACGCTCGAAGGGGTATGGGTCACCTGCGCCGGGGTCGTGTTGGGCGTGCTGCTGGCCCATGTGGGCATGGCGCTGGCCACACCTTGGCTGCAGCAGTCGCTGGGCATCCGCTTGCAACTGGCCGCGCCTTTGCCCACGCAGCTGGCGCTGGCTGGGGCGGTGTTGTTGGCGGGTTTGTTGGCCAGTTTGGGTCCGGCCTGGCGGGCTTACCGCTTGTCCCTGGCCGACGGTTTGTCGCCGCGTGTGTGAAGCGTGGGCTGGCAGCCCAAGTGCTTGCTGCAAAATAAGAATAAGGTCTTGTGACGCTTGCAGGTGTTCGCGCTGAATCGTGACTTTGCCATCCAGACCTTTTTTTGTCATCGCAGCCATGTGTCTGTCGCCCCGGTCTTCTTGTTTGTCAGTCTGGCCTTGTTGGTTGTCATGCCGGCCTTGAGCCGGGATCCAGTGCATGCTGGGGTCATTTGCAAAAGGCATTGGTGCACACTGGTTCCCGGGTCTGCGCCCGGGATGACCAAAATTTTGAGGGGTGTTTCAACGTCATTGGGCCGGATCAAGCGGGTCAAAAAAATGGGAATGGGAGTGCAGGGATGAAACAAGTCACAAGGTCTTGGCAGGCGTGCCTGCAGTTGGCGGTGTTGGCAGCTCTGGGGACTTCGGCAGCGCAGGGGCAAAGCATTCGCGATACCGTGCGCGAGACTGTGCCCCAGGTGCAGCCCGCCTTGTCGGCCGATGCCCCGCCGCCCGGTGCCAGCGTGTCCGGTGCCACACGCACCATTGGCTGGGAGCAGTTGATTCCGGCGGGCTGGGACCCTTACAAAGACCTCAAGGCACTGAACTTGGACACGCTCAAGGACAACGACCCCAAGGCCGAAGAAGCGCTGAAAAAAATGCGCCAGATGTGGGACAACGCGCCCATCAACCCTCTGATCCTGGGCCAGAGCGTGCGCCTGCCGGGCTATGTGGTGCCGCTGGAGGACTTGGCCGCTGGCATCAAGGAATTTTTGCTGGTGCCTTACTTTGGCGCCTGTGTGCATTCGCCGCCGCCGCCGGCCAACCAGATCGTGCATGTGCTGCTGGACAAGCCTGCCAAAAACCTGCGCCTGATGGATGTGGTTTGGGTGTCGGGCCCCATGAGTGGCACCAAGACCGACTCGCACATGGGTGTGGCCAGCTACCGCATCGACGCCAAGGCGGTGACGCCTTACCAGGATAAAAAGCGCTGATCAATCCGGGTTGGACACGCCCGAAGCCACATGCCCTGAGGGCACATGCCGCGCGGCCGATTCGATGTGGCCGGTTTGGTCGTCAAAGAAAAAGTCGGGCTCGAACTCGCGCAGAAATTCACCCTTGGGCAAGCCGCCCAAAAACATGGCTTCGTCCACCTCGATGTTCCAGTCCATCAGGGTGCGGATGGCGCGTTCGTGCGCCGGAGCGCTGCGGGCCGTGACCAGTGCGGTGCGGATGCGCATGGCGGGCGTGCCCGCTTGCTGCAGTTGGTGCAGCGCTTGCAGCACGGGCTTAAAAGGCCCGGCGAGCAGGGGCTGGCCAGCTTTGTCGCTCTCGTGCTTTTGAAAGGCGGACAGGCCCTCGGCCTGGAACACGCGCTCGGCTTCGTCTGAAAACAGCACGGCGTCGCCGTCAAAAGCGATGCGCACCTCGTGTGGGTGGGCCTCGGACGCCAAGGCCGAATGCGGGTAGACCTGCGCGGCCGGCACACCCGCATCGAGTGCCGCCCGCACATCCGACAGATGGGTCGACAAAAACAGGTTGGCATTGAGCGGCCGCAGGTAGCGCCACGGCGGCTGCCCGCGTGTGAAGCTGCCGCGCTGAATGGGCAGGCCGTAGTGCTGCGCCGAGCGGAACACCCGCATGCCCGAGACCGGGTCGTTGCGCGAGAGGATCACCACCTCCACGCGCTGCGCGTCGGCGGTGTTGAAGGCCAGCAACTTGCGCACCAAAGAAAAGGCCACGCCGGGTTTGGCAGGTGCCTCCAGGCGATCGAGCTGCAGCTTCATGTAAGCCCGGTCGTCGCCTTGCTCGAACACCTGGTTTTCTTCTTCAAAGTCGAACAGGGCGCGTGACGAGATGGCCACCACCAATTGGCCTTCAAGGGATGCGGGCATGGAGGGCTCCTTTGGACAATGTGGGGGCCATGGGCTTGCGGCTCATTTGACCCATTGGTTCAGTTGCATGATGGGCATCAGCACGGCCAGCACGATCAGCATCACCATGCCGCCCATGGCCACGATGAGCAGGGGCTCCAGCACGGTGGCCAAGGCCATGGCGCGTCGCTGCACCTCGCCCGACAGTTGGTTGGCAGCCCGCTGCAGCATCACGGGCAGTTGGCCGGTTTGTTCGCCCAGCCGCGCAAACATGGACAGCAGACCCGGAAAGCGGGCGTTTTGCGCCAGCGCCGTGCCCAGCGGTGCACCTTCGCGCACGCGCACCAGGGCTTCGAGGGCATCGGCCCGCAGGGCTTGGTTGGACAGGGTGTCGGCTGCCGCCTGCAGGGCCTTGAGGATGGGCACACCCGCGGCCGTGAGCATGGCCAGTGTGGAGGCAAAGCGGGCGCTGTTGTAGCCCCGTGCCAGTCGGCCAATCAGGGGCAGGCGCAGCCAGGCCGCGTCAAAACGCAGGCGCAGCGCCGCTTGGCGCATGGCCACCCGAAAAGCCAACACGCCGCCCGCGAGCACCAGCAGCATGAACCAGCCCCAGTGGCGCACCAAGTCGCTGATGGCCAGCATGGCCACCGTGAGGCCCGGCAACTGGCGTTGGGTGCCCGCAAACACCCCTGCCACTTGCGGCACGACCGAAGTGACCAAAAAAATCACAATGGCCAGTGCCACCAGACTCACGATGGCCGGGTACAACGAGGCCGACAGCAGTTTGGCGCGCAACACCTGCTGGTCTTCCAGGTCGTTCGCCAGCTGGTGGAGCACATCCGACAAGTGGCCGCTTTGCTCACCCGCTGCGATCACGGCGCGGTCGATGGCGGGAAACTCTTGTGGAAATTGCGCCAGCGCCCGACCCAGTGTGCTGCCCGAGTTGATGTCGGCGCGGATGGCCGCCAAAAGGTGGCGCTGTTTGTCGTCGTCGGCCTCTTCGCTCAAGGCGGCCAAGGCGCGTTCAACCGGCAAGCCGCTGCCCACCAAGCCGGCCAATTGGCGTGTCCACACGGCGCGTCCGCTGCTGCTGAAGGCGCGCCCGCCTCCGATGGGCCGTTGCCACCAGGGCAGGGTGTTGGCCGCTTCGCTGACCGAGCCCGAGGCGATGACCTCCACCAGCAGCGGCACGAGCTGCTGCGTGCGCAATTGGGTGCGGGCGGTTTTCAGGCTGTCGGCTTCGAGGGTGCCTTTGCGCAGGGCACCGTCGGTTTGCAGGGCTTCAAATCGGTAAGCGGGCATGGGTGAGGTGTCAGCGGCTGAAGTAAAGAACGCCGATCTGGCCACTCCAACTCATGGTGTTGGGGTTGACGGTATTGACCTGGCCCAGGGCGCGCGAGTTGCTCACCGTGCCAAACCAGGCCCATTGCGGCGTGAGGGCATAACGGTAACTCATGCCCATACCTGCCGAGCCCAAGCCAGATTGCCAGCCTCCGGGTGGCGTGGGCAGCAGGCGCAGCTGTGTGGCCCAGTGGTCGGCCGTGGCCCAGTTCACGCCGCCACTCAAGCTGAGCGCGCTGCGTTCGCTCAGCGGCAGTCCATACGAGGCACCCACCGACAAGGTGGTACCGTCGCCCCGGTTCATCAGGTCTTGCGTCACATCTGTGCCCACCGACCAGCGTTTGCTCAGTTGGTAGTTCACGCCCACACGGGCCCGCAAGGTGTTCTTGCCCGAGGAAAAACCGTCAAAGCTGGTGTTGTCCTGCAGGTTCTGGACGCGCAGCGACAGCGCCACTTTCATTCGCTCATCGTCGCGCAGCTGGTAGGCCAAATTCGATTCTTTGCGGTAACCGCTGAAGGCCAACCATTCGTCGCCCGTGGGATGGCCCAAACGCCAACGCCCATACTGCACACCGAGTACCGGGCGCAGCGCCAGCCCGGTGTGGTCATTGTCCAATGCATGGGTTTTGAGTTTCAGGCCCAGGGTGTAACGCCAGCGGTGCGCAGGGGCATCACCAGGGGTGGTAGCTGACGGCTGGGGGTCGGCGGCTGCGGGGGGCTGTTCGACTTGGGCCTCGGAGGGGGGGCTGTTGGTCGCTTGAGCTTGTGCCAAGTTGCTGCTGACAGCGGCCCACACCAGCCCAAGGCAAACGCCCATCACCCACAGGGGTGGGCTCCTTCGGGGCAACGGTTTGCCTTTTTGTGCGAGCCCACCCCTGTGTGTGATGCCTGGCGCACCATATCCCTCGGCCACAGCAAGTTCGCGTTGCACAGGGGTCATGGTGGGTGAACGTGGGTGCAGCATACGGCTTCAGTCGCGCGTGACGCGCAGCAGCTCTTCGGCGCTGGTGATGCCTGCATCCACCAAGCGCTGGCCATCGTCACGCATCAGCACCATGCCTTGAGCCAGGGCCTGGGTGCGCAGGTCGGCTTCGGCGGCGCGGTGGTGGATCTGGGCGCGTATTTCATCGGTGGCCACCAGCAGCTCAAAAATGCCGGTGCGTCCGGCGTAACCGGTTTGACCGCAGGCCGCGCAACCCGCGCCGTGGCAAGTGGTGCACCGCTTGCGCACCAGGCGCTGGGCCAGCACGCCCAGCAGCGAGGAGCTGAGCAAGAACGGCTCGACGCCCATGTCGATCAGGCGGTTGACAGCGCTGGCTGCGTCGTTGGTGTGCAGCGTGGCCAGCACCAAGTGGCCGGTGAGCGAGGCCTGAATCGCGATCTGCGCGGTCTCATAGTCGCGGATCTCGCCGATCATGATCACGTCCGGGTCTTGCCGCAAGATGGCACGCAAGGCTTTGGCAAAGCTCAGGTCGATCTTGGCATTCACCTGTGTCTGACCCACGCCGGGCAGCTCGTATTCGATGGGGTCTTCCACCGTCATGATGTTGTGGCGCGTGGCGTCCAGGCGCTGAAGCGCGGCGTACAGGCTGGTGGTTTTGCCCGAGCCGGTAGGGCCGGTGACCAACAAAATGCCGTGCGGTTGGCTGATGAGGTGGTCCAGCTGTTGCAGCACTTGGCCCTGCATGCCCACCGCCTCCAAGGTCAGTCGCGCCTCGCTTTTGTCCAGTAGCCGCAGCACGGCGCGTTCGCCGTGTGCACTGGGCAAGGTGGACACACGCACGTCGACGGCGCGTGCGCCCAGGCGCAGGCTGATGCGGCCGTCTTGCGGGAGTCTTTTTTCTGCGATGTCGAGTTCGGCCATGATTTTCAGGCGCGAAATCAGTGCAGCGTGCAGCGCCCGGTTCGGTTGTACAACCTCGCGCAGGGTGCCGTCTATGCGGAAACGCACGCTGGAGTGGCGTTCGTAAGGCTCGATGTGGATGTCACTGGCGCCGTCGCGTGTGGCCTGGGTGAGCAAGGCGTTGAGCATGCGGATGATGGGCGCGTCGTCGCTGGCTTCGAGCAGGTCTTCCACAGCGGGCAGGTCTTGCATCATGCGCGAGAGGTCGGCTTCGGACTCAACCTCGTTGACCACGGCAGCCGCAGTGGACGCGCCGTGCGCCTGGCCGCCCGAATAGGCCTGGTGGATGCGCTGGCCCAGGATGGCCAAGCTGCAGTGCTGCATCTGCAGACCTTGGGGCTGGCCGGGGGCGGCGTATTTGCGCGTGACCTCGGACATCGCCTGGCGTTCGCTCTCGTCACACCAAAGCAGGCACAGGTGCTGGCCATCGTCTTCCAGCAGCAAGCGGCTGGTGCGGGCAAAGGCGTAGGGCAAGGGGTGGCGCATGGCGGGTTCAGGGCTGACGCGGGTTCGTGGCGGGCGTCACTGGCGTCGCTCCAGCGGGGGCAATGGGTGTCACGGTGGGCGACGCGTCCACAGGCGGCATCACGGCCGAGCCCGCCACAGGCAGCGGCCCGGTGGGCAGGGGCTGGAAGCCTTGTTGCTGCAAGCGCATTTGTTCGTAGCGACCCATCGACAGGGCTTCGGCTGCTGCGCCATCGCGCACCACCACGGGACGCAGGAACACCATCAGGTTGGTTTTTTTGCGGCTGCGGGCTTCGGACTTGAACAGGTTCCCAAACAAGGGGATGTCCCCCAGGCCGGGCACTTTTTCCTGGCTGATGCTGGTGTCGTCTTGCAGCAAGCCACCCAGCACGACGATGGAGCCGTCGTCCACCAGCACATTCGTCTCGATGGAGCGCTTGTTGGTGATCAGGCCATCTTTGGAGCCTATGGATTTGGCGTCCACGTTGCTCACTTCTTGGTAGACCTGCATCTTGATCGTGCCGTTTTCGCTGATCTGTGGCCTGACCCGCAGTGTCAGGCCGACATCTTTGCGCTCAATGGTGGTGAAAGGGTTGGTGGTGCCCGCTGCAGCAGCAGCGTAGGAGCCGGTCACAAAGGGCACGTTTTGGCCAATCACGATCTTGGCTTCTTCGTTGTCCAAGGTGAGCAAGTTGGGCGTGGACAGCACGTTGGCATCACCGTTTGACTGCAAAAACCGCGCCAAAGCACCGAGGGCCAAGACGCCATTGCGTTGTGAGCCCACGGCAATGTTCAATCCTGTTGATGGCGTGATTTTATTCGCGGCAGCCCCTGCAGCCAGGGTCAGCAAGTTGGTGCCGCCCACAGCAAAGTTGGTGCCCAACAAGCCCACAAGGCTTCCGTTGGTGCCCGTGCCACTCATCCACTGCACGCCAAACTCGGCGGCCTTGTCGGCGCTGACCTCGGCAATCAAACTCTCCACAAACACCTGGGCGCGGCGCTGGTCGAGCATGTCGATCACGTTGCGCAACTGGCGGTACTGCGGCTCGGGCGCAGTGATGATGAGGGCGTTGGTGGCCGGGTCGGCCTGAATCTGTCCGCCGGTGGATGGCTGGACCGAGGGGCTGAGGCTGCCGGCTGAGCTGCCCGCACCCGCTGCAGCCGGGGTGACAGGCGCTGCACTGGCGGCCACCGCACCGTTTCGTGCCTCACCCGCGATGGCGGCGCGCAAGGTGGTGGCCAGTTTGGTGGCGTCGGCGTTTTTCAGGTAGACCACATGGATGTTTCCGCTGGCCGCGCCCGCACCGGTGGCACTGGGCTGGTCGAGCTGGTCCACCAAACTGCGCACCAGGGCCAGGCGTGCCGGGTTGGCGGCCCGCACGATGAGCGCGTTGGTGCGCGCCTCGGGCATGACGGTGGTTTTGAACGCGTTGTCGGATTGGCCTTGGGCCGCCGGGGCAGCGGCGGCGCCCGATTCGATCAGGCGTTGCACCATGGGGGCCAGCTCGCCCGCGATGGCGTGGCGCAGGCGCAGCACCTCGACGCCTGTGGCGTTGGACACGTCGAGCGCTGCGATGATGCGACCCAGGCGCTGCAGGTTGTCGCTGTAGTCGGTGATGACCAGCGCGTTGGTGCCAGGGTTGACGTTGATGGTGTTGTTGGGGCTGATCAGGGGGCGCAGCACCGGCACCAGGTTGTTTGCGTTTTCGTGGTTGAGCTTGAAGATTTGCGTGACGATTTGTCCGGTCCCGGCGGGCACGGTCCCGGCCGACACGGCGCTGCTTTGCAGTTTGGCCTCGGCCTCGGGCACCACGGTGTAGAGCCCTGCCGACTCCACCAGCGCAAAGCCCTGGGTGCGCAGCTGCGCAGAAAACAGCCGAAGGGCCTGTGCCGGTGGCACGGGCAGGTTGCTCGACAGCGACATCGTGCCTTTGACGCGGGGGTCCACCACCACGTTGGCGCCGGACAAAGTGGCCAAGGTACGGGCCACGGCCTCGATCTCGGCGTTCACAAAATTGAGGGTGACGGGTTCGCGGCGCGACGCCTTGAGGGACGCAGGGTTGGCCACCGGGGTGGCGGCGGGCTTGTCAGCGCTTTGGGCATGCACCCCGGGCGCGAGCCAGCTCAGGGCCGTCAGGCAGGCCACGGCCAAAGCGCCGTGAGGCCAGGGTGCACGGTTCAAGGGGCGCATGTGAGCAAAGTCGTTCATGGTGTGGAGGTCTTGAATCGGTGGGTGCAATGTGTGAAGTGTGTGCAATGAGGGCAAAGCGGGTTCATCCCAAAGACAGCAGGCTGCGCGCGCCTTGGCGGCGGCCCAGGATGTTGAGCAAATTGTCGAACGCGGCCTCATGGCCCTCGGCGGCGCGGGCCTCTCCGGTAAAGCGCAGGCGTTGGCCGACCCATTGGCCCTGGCCTGACAGCAGCAAGGGGCCTGTCAGTGTGCTCAGGTCCAGGCCCGGGGTGGGCGTGCCTTCTGGGGTGCCGGTCAGGGCGACGCGGTAGCTGCCCATGGGCTTGACGGGGCTCAGGCGCGAGGCCATGTCTTGCAGGTTCAGCTCCAGCAGGCCCTGCATTTGCAAGCGGCCTTGCGCCCAGTGCAGTTGCAGTGCCTCGGTGCGCAGTTGCAGCTGGCCTTCGGCTTGCAAGGTGTTCCAGGGTGCGCCCAGGCCCGTGAGCAACGCGGCTGGCCAGTTGGAGCGGTGGTCACTGGTCTGCAGCTGCAGGGTGTTCCAGCCCACGGCGGCTTGCAAGCTGGCGGTTTCGGTCATGCAGCAGTCGGCCCGCCAACCCAAGCGCAGGCCCGTCCAGGTCGGTGACAGGCTCCAGTGCAGGCGACCGGGCAGGGCCTGCGGCTGGCGGCTGCCTGCACCGCCGCTGAGCATCAGCTGGGCCGAGCCTTGCCACACTGTGCCCCGGGGGTTGAGCCATTGCACCTGGCCTTGGCTGGCCTGTGCCACGCCCCAAGCCAGCCAGCGGGCAGGGGCCCACACCAGCAACGCCAGGCCCAGACCCAGCAGCGCACCGAGCCAGGCCCAAGCCCAGGGCGAACGCACCGGACTGGCCGAGGGGGCGTTGGAGCGGCGAATGGCTTGGAGGGTGTTCATCGATTTCACGGCAGGCGCAACACCAGGCTGCCGCGCCAGGTGGCTGCAGCGGGGTCTGATCCGGCGGGGCTGGCGTGCTGCAGCTGGGCTTGTGTAGGCAAGGCCTGCGCGTGGTCACGTGCCTGGCTCAACCAGTGCGCCAGGGCGGCGGCTGGAGCGGCTTGCAGGCTCAAGGTGGCGGTTTCGCCCTGCAGGCTGATGCGCGCGTTGGGCCCAAGTTCCGCCAGGCTTTTCTCCAGCCACAGGGTGGCATCGGTGCGTGAGATGGCTGCAGGCTTTTGCAGGCTTTGGGCTTGCGCTTGCAGCTGGCGCATGCGCTGGCTTTGGGTGTCGAGCAAAGCTTGGCGGGCTGGGGCCTCTTGCCAGGTGCTCAGCGCCGGGGCCAGGGCCAGCACCCACAGCGCGGCCAAGCCCACAACCCAAAAGCCAATGCCAAGCAACTGTTGCTCACGCGGACTGCGCCGGGCCCAGGCGGCTTGCCAGCCGTTGCGCACTTGTGCGGTCAGAGTGTTTAGGCTCATGGCTTGGCCTGCGCTTGGGCGTTCATCAACCAGCCATCGCCTTGGGCGCGCCAGGTGTAGCCCTGGGCGCTCAGGCTTTGTTGCAAGGCTTGCTGCTGCGTGGCATCTGGCTGCAAGTCTTGCAGACGCATCTGGCCCGTTTGGTACGCCCATTGGCGCGGCGCGGCCAGCCCTGGCGGCAGGGCTTGGCCCAGCGCAGCCAGCATGGCTTCGAGGTCGCCCGCGCCGAGCTGGCCCGAGCCTTGGCGCAGGCGTTCGACCTGTTGGGCCATTTGCAGCGGCGCATCGACCACCAAGCTGGTTTGTGGGAAGGTCTGGCGCAGCACCTGGGTCCAGCTGCTTTGCTGGGCTTGCCAGTCGGCGCGGGTTTTCCAGGCCCAGGCGTTCAGGCCCACCAGTTGCGTGGCCAGCAAGAGCCAAAAACCCCAACGAGCCGGCCGCCAGGCGGGGCTGTGCCACAGGTTGCTGGCGGTGCGTTGCCAGTTTTTCAGCTGTCGGCTGCGGGCGTTGGCACGCAGTTCAAATTGGGCCAAGTCCCAATCACCGGCCACGGCGGCCAGCCAGTGCTGGGCCGGAGGCATGAGGCGCACACCAGAGCCCAGCAGTTCAGAGGCCACGGCCACCGCACCGGGTTCGGCCTGCAGCGCGGCCGTGGCCCGCTCGGGCTCGGACAGTCCCAGCCGTTCGTGGGCGGCCAAGCCAGCTTGGCGCAGGGCTGGCCAAGGCTGGCCCCAGACGCCGCGTTCGGGGTGGCTGACCCACAGCCAGCCGGTGTCGGCATCGCCCAAGGCAGTGAGCTGCACCGGGCTGGCTGACGTGCCTGGCGAGAGTTCGGGCACGATGCGGTGCACAGGCAAACCCGCTTGTTCGAGGGTTTGCAGGTGGGCGCTCAGCCAAGCGCGGTCGCACACGGCCACCCAGGGGCGGGCGGTGTTGGCCCAGTCGGCCTGCAAGGCCAGGTGCAGGTGTTCGGGGTCGTCGAGCAGGCGGTCTTCCAGCAGGCCTTGCAGGGCCGCTTGCACGCGCTGGGCTTGTTTGTGCAGTCCTGCGGGCAGATCGACGCGGTGCCACGACAAGGCCGCAGCGGGCACCAGGGCCACGGTTTCGGTTTGGCGATCGGCAGCGGGCAGCAAAGAGGCCGCAGCCCACTGCAGTTTGAGCGGGCGCGTGCCTGGCTCAGCCATAAGCTGGGCATGGGGGTAGGCCAAGCCGGGGCTGGGCGGGCCCGGCGGCAGTTGGATGATCAAGGTGCGCATGTGCAAATCATTGTAGAGGGGCATCAAGACGCAACTGGGGGCTGCGCACGCGCCAGAGCATGCGCACCTGGCCGCTATCGCGCCGCACCAGAGCGGTTTCTTGCTGCACCACGTTGTCGATGCGCATGCGCCCCTGCACCTCAAAGTAACGGCTTTGCACGCTGTGCTGTTTGTCGTCCAGCAGTCTGCCATTGGGGCCCAAGGCTTGCTGCGCGGCGTTCAGGCTGGCCCAGTGCCCGCGCTGGCGCTGGGTCACGGCTTGCCGGGCCGAGGCCAGGTCCATTCCAGGCAGCACGGCCGAGAGCACCTCGGCGGAGGCGGTGTTCAGGTTCACGGGCGTGGCTTCGGGCAGCACGGTGATGTGGGGCTGCAAGGCGGCCAACGTGCCGGGGCTCAGGCCCAGCCAGACCAGTTGGGCCGATTGCTGGGGCAGCAAGGCGGTGGGTCCTGGGCTGGGGGTTGCCCGGTGGGTGCTGGCTTGGCTGGCCCTGCTCGCTTGCAAGCTGGCCTGCAGTTGCTGGGCCAAGGTTTGCAGCTCGGCCAGTGGCAGGCCCAGGCGCTCGAACAAGGCGGCAAAGCGGGCCAGCGCCGGTGGCGAGATTTTCCCGTCTTCGACCAAGTTCATCACGTTCATGCGCGATTGTGCGTCGGTGATCTGGCCCGACAAAAAGACCTCGGCATCGCCCTCTCGCCACTGTTGGTCTTGCGACAAGAAGGTGGACAGCTTGGACTCTTGCACTGGCAAGGCCCAAGGCTCGCCCAGGTGGTCGGCGGTTGCGCCTTGCGCCGAAATCGCGTCTTCACGCAAGATCAGTCGCGTCCAGTCGAGCGCACCCGTCATCATCCAGGCGGTCTGGCTGCGTCCTCGCTCGGCGATCTCGATCTCGACCTGCCGCCACTGCTGCCACAGCGCGGCGCTGGCCAGTGTGGCCACCAGGGCCACGGTGAGCATGGCGGTGAGCAAGGCCGCGCCGCGCTGGCGCTGTTGGGTGTGCGCACAGGGGCGCATAAAGGGGCGCATAAAGGGGCTCATCACGAAGGCGCTCCCGATAAGGTGGGGCGCACCCAATCTAGGGTCAGCGTGCCCGAGCCTGCAGGGCCGGGTGGCAGGCTCAACAACAGACGCACACCGTCGGGGGTGGTGGCAATCGGTGCTGTGTTGAGGGTGGGGATGGAATTCGGGCTGCCCGGCGTGCCCTCGGTCACGGCGTCGCTCGACAAGGGGTTGGTCCAGCTGCCGCCCCGGTGTACAAACAGCTGCCACCCCGACAGGGGGTGAATCTGGATCTGGCCTGCGCGGGTGCTGTCGTTGGCGGTCTGGCCCCATTGCGCTGCCAAGGCCCAGGCGCTTTGCCAGTCCTGGCGCTGGCTCAAGGGCGGTGATTGCCAGCGCTGCCAGTCGCCGCCGCCGGGTCGGCCCGGGTCGCTGCGCCAAGTCCAGGCCACCACGCGCAAACTGGCAGGCACGGTCCTGGTCTGGGGAGGCGTCGTGTTGGGGCTGGTGTTTGGGGCGCTGTTGGGCAGGGGTGCGTCGGCGGTGCGCCGGGTCAGGCGCAGCACCTGGCCGTTCCAGTCCCAGCAGGGCGTGGCGGGCAATTCGGCCAATTGGTCCAGGTCGGTTTGCCACTGCGCCAAGCCCGCTTGCAAGCTGCGGATCTCGTCCGAGCGGCTTTGCAAACTGCTTTGGCTGCGCAGCATGCTGTCCAGCCCGCGCCAGGCCATCAGGCTCATCAGGGCCATCACGCTGATGGCCACCAGCACTTCGATCAGGGTGAAGCCGCGTGTGGCCTGTTGGCTTGTCGCCATCCTTTGCGCGGCCATCAGTTGCGCCCCATCACGGTGGACACCTGCAGCACATAGGCGCCCTGGTCCAGCACCCGCGCATCGACACGCCTGAAATTCGGGTTGGGCGTGGGCCGCACCGACACCTCGACCTGCAGGGGTCGCCCAGCCTGCATGCACTCAAAGCTGGTGTTGCCCGTGTCCGGCAGTTGCCTGCGCAAGCGCAGTGCGATCAATTGGTTGTCGGCGCAGATCTGGCCCAGCATGCTCACGGTTTGGCGCTCGGCATTGCGGCTGAGCGAGCCCGTGGCCTGCAAGCCCGCCATGAGCGCTATAGCAGTGATGCCCAGGGCCACCAGCACCTCGATCAGGGTGAAGCCGCGCTGGAAGATGGATCCCAGCTCGGGGGCCGGGATGACACGTTGGGGGATGAATCCCGGCTTGGGGGCCTGAATGACGCGTTGGGGCATGGGCCCCCACGGCCTGTCATCCCGGACTTGATCCGGGATCCATCTCTTGGACCCCTGAGAACCCGCATTCACTGCCGGTTTTTCAAGTGGCATGCCGTACACCCTCACGGTCCCACCCACACGGCGTTGTTTTGGACTCTGAATGGCCGCAGCCCATCGGTGACCACCCACAGCGTCCGACCCGGCGCAACGGCGCTCAAGATCGCCACAGCCTGAGGCTCGATCAGGGGCTCCGGCCCCAAAGTGATGGCGCTGCCTGAAGCAGCGCGGGTGGTATCAGTCAGCCAATTTTGCGGCAGGCCAGGCGGCGGCAGGCCTTCAAACACAAAGCTTTGCACGGGTTGGGCAGCTTTCTCTTGTGTGCGCCAGACCACCGGCAAACCGTTGGCGCGGGCCTGGGCCCGACCGGTTTCCAGCAGCACGGCCAGGCGCTCGGCGTCGCGTTGCAGGGCGCTGTCGGCACTGTCTCTGAGTGACAGACTCACAACCGCAGTGGCCACCGCGATCAAGGCCACCACCACCAGCAGCTCCATCAGTGTGAAGCCGTGGGGCAGGGCGGGGGGGCGTTTACTGCCAGCTGCCCAGGTCGGCATTGTTGCCCTCACCGCCGGCCTGACCGTCAGCGCCAAAGGACAGCACATCCACCTCGCCCTTGATGCCGGGACTCAGGTATTGGTAGGGACGGCCCCAGGGGTCTTTGGGCAGTTTGTCCAGATAAGGCTTCCAGTTGCCAGGCACGGGCTCGGTGGTGGGCTTGAGGATGAGGGCGTTCAAGCCCTGCTCAGTGCTGGGAAAGCGCTGGTTGTCCAGTTTGTAGAGCTTGAGCGCCTGCATCAGGTTGCCCACATCGGTGCGGGCGGCGGTGATGCGGGCGTCGTCCGCACGGCCCAGCACATTGGGCACGATGAGCGCAGCCAGCACGCCGATGATGGCCAACACAACCATCAATTCGATCAGGGTGAAGCCGCGCTGGCGGGCAGGCGCGGGGCGAGCCGCAGGTGTCACAGAACTTGGGGTGGGGAGTGAGGCGATGTCTTGCATGCCTTCGATCATAATCCGACCATGTTGCAGATCTCGCCCGACCCACACAGCGCCAAGCTTTGGCCAAGTGTTTGGGCCGCCTTGCTCTGGTGTGCGGCTGTTGCCAGCGCGGTGTTCTGGGTGCTGAATTTTCCCTCGGGCAGCGCGGTGCAGGGCGTGCCTCTGGTGCAGGGCTCGGCCCAAGCGACCAGCGCATCGTCAGTGCAATCGTCTGTGCACATGGCTCGGGCCTGGGGCGTGCAAGTTCCAGCGCCAGTGCCCGAGGTGAGCATCGCCCAATCCTCGCGTTTTCAAC
>JAIXOZ010000132.1 GCA_027486495.1 Comamonadaceae bacterium
GCCTTGGTCATGATCTGGGCCTGCTTGTTCGCAATGGCCAGGTACGGCGACTGCATTGGCACTCCGGTGTTCGGCGCTTTGATCAATAGGCCAGTTTTGGTAATGCCGATCTGAGCCTTTCGGTACAAATCCGCAGCGCAGGACCAGACTTCCAGCACCGACATATCGAGTTTGCGCAGCAAATGTTCAGGCGCGCTCTCAATGGCATAACGCCAGGCCTGCTTGGCACCATCTGACATGTACTCGGGCGGTGCAACCAGATCCCCTTGAGGCTGTGGCTCATGCGGGTTGGTCCTGCACTTTTGCAGGGTTCCCCTGAGCTTTTTGATCTCCGTGGGGAGCGGCTTTCTTCCGGCCATTAATCTTCCGTTCTGGGGACCCCCCCTTGGTTTCAATTTGCACGCGCAAAAATCTTGGCAAGCGCACGCATCTTTGGGTACCAAACGTAGAGATTCAGACCCCCTACCCCCCTGCACTGCGCCGCGAAGTCTCCGCAGCGGTCTTGCGGTTATGGCAAGGCACGCACAGTGCTTGCAGATTGGCTGCATCCAGGCGCGCACCACCGTCTTTGATCGGCACAACGTGGTCAACCACCGTTGCAGCGACCGTTAGCCCTTGGTCAGCACACGCCCGGCAAAGGGGGTGCAGGCGCAGGAGACTGGCACGCAAGCGCCGCCAATTCGCTGATTGATAGAACCCGACCTCGGTATCAAAACTACGCCTTGCGCGGCCGTAATCCCGATGGACAAGTGAGCGGTGGGCGGCGCAGTAGCCAGGCGTTGAAAGCACAGCCATACAACCCGGATATCTGCAAGGCGTAGGCGCACTTCGCGGCATATCAATCGTCTTTCAAGCAACAAGCGACACGTCGCGACATCAACTTGGCTTCTTCTTGAATCAGAGCGTCAATGCTCTACATCGCAACGCACACAGGAGATTGCAATGACCACCGAAGCCGCCGCCACCTTCACCCTCGACGAGCTTGGATTCATCCAGCTTGCCCTCAACAAGGTCCTGGTCGCCGTCGCCAACGGCGAGCTTGACCTCAACAACCTGGCCCGCAAGGAACTTGCCAACCGAGGCTTGGACAAGCAAGGCAAATGGGTTGGCTTTGACAAAGCCAACCAGATCCACAACGCATGAGGACGCACACCATGAAACAACCTGACAAACAAAAAGTCATCGAGAAAATCGCGCTCGACCACCTGTTCATCCAGACGCTGGAGACCCAGCACCGAGATCGGCTGGACTTTCACGACGTCTCGGTCTGGGCGGTCAAGAGCGCGCTTGAAGCCGCCTACGCCGCAGGGATCGCAGCAGCACAAAACACATCAACAACATCGAAAGGAAAGAAATGAAACTCACGGATACCCAGCGCAGCCTGCTCGAAGCAGCGGCCAAGCATCCTCAAAAACTGTTGACCGACTTCCCGGCCAACCTCAAAGGCGGCGCACTCATCAAGGTGCTCACCGCCCTGGGCAACGCAGGACTGATTGCCCCGCACAACAAGACGCCCGAGGGCAACACGCAGTTCGTGATTTCCACCGCAGGCCTGGAAGCGATTGGCTTGACGCCTCAGCAACCACCCAAGCAGCGCGAGGGCACCAAACAGGCCACCCTGATCGAGTTGCTCAAACGCCCAGAGGGCGTGAGCCTGGCCGAGATGGTTCAGGCCACCGGCTGGCAGCAGCACACCGTGCGGGGAGCCATGGCAGGCGCCCTGAAAAAGAAACTGGGCCTGAACATCGTGTCAGACAAGACCGATGGGCAGGACCGCAAGTACCGCATCACCACCGAAACCGTTTGAGCCGCCTATGAAAACATTGACGATCACCATCGAGCGAAAGCCAATCACCGTGAATTTCGACGGCAAGAGCCTCGAAGTAGATGAACTGAGCATCCGACTACCCTTTGGCAGAAAACCCACTGACATCACAGAAATCGCCGCTTACGGTGACTACACGGTCTATGTCTCCGACACCCGGGAGATGACGGCTGAGGAATTCGACGGCTTTGCGATGAACCTATTGAAGTCACGCGACTGGCTCAAGGGCAAAGGCGGCTACATCGGCAACGGCAGACTGTGCGTAATGGTCCACGCCCCAGGTCGCCCTTACCTCTTCATTGACCCATCCGGCGGGGATTACGCCCGGTACGTCGCTCGCTTGGGCTGATCTGTACGCGAATTTCACGGGCAACTGAGATCAGGCGCCCTGCGCCACAGGGGCCTCTTGAACCGGTGCATCGCCAGCACTGGTGGTCAGTTCGGCGAACTTCACGCCATCCTCCGAACGCACCGCCTGCAGACCGGTGTACTCCTCCCAGCGCTTGACGATCACATCCACGAACTTGGGATCGAGTTCCATGAGCCGTGCCTGACGCCCGGTCTTCTCGCAGGCAATCAGGGTGGTGCCCGAACCACCGAAGAGGTCCAGCACGATGTCCCGGCTCTTGGACGAATTCTTGATGGCCCGCTCAACCAGCTCGACCGGTTTCATGGTCGGATGCAGGTCGTTGACCCGGGGCTTGTTGTAGTTCCAAATGTCCGACTGGTCCCGGTCACCGCACCAGAAGTGGTCAGCGCCTTGCTTCCAGCCGTACAGGATCGGTTCGTACTGGCGCTGGTAGTCAGCCCGGCCCAGGGTGAAGGTGTTCTTGGACCAGATGATGAAGGTGGACCACTTGCCACCGGCATCCAGCCAGGCCTTTTGCAAGGTGTGCAGCTCCGAGGAGCTCATAGCCACGTAGCAGCCGCCCTTGGTGACCATCAGCAGGTTCACGCAGGCGTCGTACAGGAATTGGTAGAAGCCATCGCCCAGTGCGTCGTTGAGGATGCGCCGGTCCTTACCCCGCATCTTGTCCTTGGCGCTGTTGCCATAGTCCACGTTGTAGGGCGGATCGGTGAATGCCATGTCCGCGAGTTGCCCACCCATGAGGCGTTCCACATCTGACAGGACCGTTGAGTCGCCACACAGGAGGCGATGGCTGCCGAGAATCCACAAGTCCCCAGGTCTGGATACGGGATCTACTGGTGCTTCTGGGATTGCGTCATCTTCGGTCAAACCACCGCCTGCTTGATCACCATTGAGCAGGCGCTCAATCTCATCGTCCCCAAAACCGAGCAAGTCAAGATCAAAGTCAACACCTTGGAGCTCTTGCAATTCGAGCTTGAGTAGTTCCTCATCCCAACCCGAGTTCAGCGCAATACGGTTGTCGGCCAGGATGTAGGCCTTCTTCTGTTCGGGGCTCAGATGTCCCAACTCGATGACTGGCACTTCTGAGAGCGCAAGCTTTCGAGCCGCAGCCAAACGACCATGGCCAGCGATTACGCCTTTCTCTCCATCGGTCAGGATCGGATTGGTCCAACCGAATTCACGAATGCTGGCAGCAATCTGGGCGATTTGTTCTTCACTGTGGGTGCGGGCGTTTCGCGCATACGGAATGAGCGAATCGACCGGGACCATTTGGATCTCGAGTTTCATGAGCAAATCAGGGGAGTAGTGCTGCCCTTGATCGCAGTGAATGCGCCAACAGGAAGCAGAAATGAAAAGTGGAAAGGAATGTCTTGCACTCCTTTCCACACCGTAGCTGAAAATGTACGCTCAAATGGGATGATTTGTTGCAAGGGCTAAATTCGCTCACTCACCACCTCACGCCCGCACTACATATCAACCTCTCCAATTCCCTCTAATTTCCTCTGTGAAATACCCAAGGCGTTGAGTTGATCTGCCACCGTCTGCAACGCTCGTTGCCAACGTCGCCAAGCAGTGGTCCTGTCACACGCAAATCGACGACCGATCTGATGCCAGCCATATCTCTTGGCACGCATCCAGACTAAATGCCTCTGGTCTATCTCAAGCCATTGGACCCACTTCATGGTCTCCAGCATTCTTTCAATTGCCTCAGGGCTTGGGCTCATTGGCCTATACACCCGCTCGGTATCTGGGTAACGAGAGGGTGTTTGCATGGCCAGTGACATCCATGGATTGTTGTAACCCTGAACGCGGACGGGTGGAAGTCGGTAGGCCGTATGAGCGGCGTCAAGAAACCGGGCTTCCACATCATCCATGCCCCATATAGGTTTTCTATCCATGCTTACCTCCTGAACCATAGAGGCGCTCGCCAATACGACGAATGAACTCCCGCTCAAGGAAGTCCAGCCGTTCGTCTTGATCTGAGACAACCAGGATGTGTTGCTCACGCCAACCTGAACGCTTGACAGCATCCAGATCTGTCACGACAGGCTGCACTTTGCCAAGAGCGCAGCGATACGGTTGTGCTGGGACTTTCATCTCACGCCTCCTGTGTCGTCTGACGATCGCGTGCCAGATAGGCCAATGCAATTGCGTCTGCTTCGTTGTCGTCTGCAGGTTGATGGCCGCGTGCTTGAACGCTTGCGATCATTTCTTCCTTACCTGCATTGCCCTTGCCGGTTGCATGCTTCTTGATCGTGCCGACCGGTATGCCTTCGTAGGGGATCTGATGGTGCTCACACCAGGCTGTCAGTTGGCCCATGAAGCCACCGTATGCATGGGCGGCATCCACACCCACATGCCTGCGTACTTCTTCAAACACGACCAGGTCAACGCCTGTGGTGCATTGCTTCACGTCCGTGAGCCAGCGTTTGAATTTGAGGAATCGCATGCCACCACCTTCGAAGCGTTGGGGCTTAAAGGATTGACTTCCACTTGTGATCTGACCGTCTGCACCCATCAAGGCCCATCCAGTCGTTGTGCCCAAGTCCAAGGCAAGAATCGTCATGTTCATTTCGTCTCCAGAATTTGATCGGGTGACGGGTTGGACAGGTTTCACGGTTACTCCTCTATCGTGTGTGTGCGCGCACGCGTGAGGGGTTAATCAGTAAGACTGTCAAATCCGTCACCATGGTTTGGTTCAATCGTCTCGGTATGGGTAGCCGCCACCGGTATGAGGCTTAGGTCGTAGACTGATACCCGCGATTGCGCGTGCACCGCCATGCAGTCGGCATTTCTCGAACTTGCGGGTCGACATCAGCTCTGAGAACCGCTTGATCGAGCCCACATACTCGCCAGCACGCTCAGCCCATTCGCGCCAATCAGTGAACAGATCCGATACGCCTTCGCGATGGGTTTTGCTCAAAATGCAGCGCTCTTCGATCCATTGGCCCAAGGCGTCTTCCGCTTCGAAATACTCCTCAGTTGCAGAGACCACGCACTCGGGTGGACGCAGGCCATCGCGCTGCCAGGCGAGGCACCCTTCGACCGCCCAGGCCAAAATACCGTCACGCTCCGCGTACAGTTTCTCGGTCAGCTTGCCGTCACGCCTCTCGGGCGGGATCGTCACCGTGAACGGGATCAGGTGCAGACGCCGCTTCATGGCTTCGTCCACGTTGCGGATCGAGGGCTTGTGGTTGCCTGCGATCAACAACTTGAACTGCGGGATGTATTCGAAGAAGTCCTGTCGCATGAAGCGAGCAGACACCTTGTCACCACCCGTGATGGCCTTGACCTTGGACTCGTTCCAGCGCCTGCCTTGCTCGGTTTCCACTGACGCGACAAAGCGTGCGCCGCGCAGACCGGCCAGATCAGTTGGGTGTCGATCACCTCGGGCATCCATGAAGGTGTCCATGGGTGCGCTTGTGGCGTAGTCGCCCAAGATGCTGGCCAAGGTATTCACGAACACCGACTTGCCGTTCGCGCCGGTCCCATACAGAAAGAACAATGCATGGGCGCTGGTTGCCCCGGTCAGGGATTACCCCGACCTGCGCTGTAAGTACTCCTGCAAAAGCAGGTCGCCGCCGGTCACATCGTTCAAGAACGCTTTCCACTGTGGACAGTCACCCTTTGGTGTGGCCGTCGCAATTTTGGTCATGCGATCTGCACGGTCATGCGGACGCGTGACGCCCACCTTGAGGTTCACCACGCCACCGGGGGTGTTGAGCAAGAAGAGGTCTGCGTCCCACTCCTCAGTGGTGGATGCATGACGGCGATCAGACCTCGCCATGCGATCGACACCACCCACGGTGCTACTGGCGAGCAACTTGGCTGCCAGACGATGCGAGTCCACCTTGAGTGCGGCCTCACGGCAGATGGCGCGAATGAGGTGATGGGACATCAAGGTCTCATCGGGTTGCCAGCGGCAACCGGTCCACACCAGCCACTTTCCCCACGCCGCGCAATAGCGCCACTCGTCGGCATAGCGAGATGTGAATGCCAGCGTCAGCGCATCATCGGTCGCCCACACCGTGGCGTCCTGAGTCGTCATGGCCTTGGTGGTCTTCACGCACATACGCGGTCCAGAGGCAATGAATGTGGTCACATCAAAGCCCTCGAGCAGTGCATCGGCAGCGTCCCAGCCATCAGCCTTGTCATCGGGCGGCAAGAGAACATCGCAGGAATGCGCGCCTGCATCCAGGACAGCTTGCGCCGCCGCCATGGCGTACTCCCAGCCTGGCTTGTCTCGGTCGGGCCAGATCAAAACGGCCTTGCCTGTGAGTGGTGACCAGTCGGTTTTGTCCACCGGTGCATTGGCCCCGTGCATGGCAGTCGTGGCTGTGATTCCAGCGGCGATCAATGCCTGGGCACACTTCTCACCCTCAACCAAGATCACCCGATCGGCACTGACCATCCCCGGTTGGTTGAACAGGGGGCGAGGATCGGGTGGGGCCATCTTGCGACGCTTCGCGTCCCATGGACGGAACTCCTTCTTGCCCCCAGGCGGGTCATAGCGATAGACCACAGCGATTAGATGACCGGCGGGGTCAAAGTAATCCCACTTGGCCGTGGCTGGTCCCAACTCGTCGACCGGAGCTTCTTTCTTGGCTTTACGTGATTGGGTCGGTACTGCCTGGCCAACCAGATCCGCCGCGTAGTCCAACACCCGAGGAAAGTCGGATTGAACGTCTGCCCCAAGGTAAGCAGCAATCAAACCAAAGACATCTCCGCCGTCGCCCGTGGCGCGATCGGTCCACAGTCCTGCCTTCTCCCCATCAAGAACGACCTCCAGGCTGTCACCGGGACTGCCCAAGACGTCGCCCATCAGGAACTTGCCACGGCGCTTCTTGCCAGCGGGAAACAGAGTGTTCAGCACCGATTCCAGGCGATCGATCAGCGACGCACGCAACTGCTCTCGAGTAGCGTCTGTATCTTTGTGTGCAGTTGAGTCGTTGTCATTGAAATCAAGCATCCGACGACTCTCCTTTCGCCTCTGCTTCTGCTTTCGCTTGCATCCAAGCCATCAACTCACTGACCTTGAAGCGAACCATCTTGCCGACGCGGTAATGCGGCAGGCCAAGACGCTGGCGCTCTTTGGGATGTGTAAGCAGGTAGATGGGCACCTTCAGGCAGTACGCTGCCTCGCGTGCATCGACCAGTCTTTCGGTGAGGATTTGATTAGCGTCCGTCATTGCTTTGTCTCCAGCACCGGTCCTGCCATGCGCACATCCGGCATTCAAAATGAGTGGGGTCTTGATAGGCGCGAACGAGCAGCTCGCCCGCGTCGGTTGCAGAGATCACCTTGAGCGCACGGTCTGACATACGCTGCGCTAATGCCGCATCAAAGGGCACGAGCTCGGTGTAGATCTCCATGGTGTCGGCGTTCACCGCTGTGAAAACCGCAGGGTTCTCGTGCAGCTCCAGATAGGCTTGGTAAAGCACCACCTGAGCGTGGTAGATCGGTTTGGAGATGGCCAGCTTGTTTTTTTCGAGGTCACGCCACGACTTGGAACCGAGGCACTTGTTCTCCCACAAGGCGGGGTACTTGAAGACATCGGGACCGCCGACGATCACGCCATCAATGTGTCCAGCCAGTCGACCGTCCAGTGCAGCAAAGCCAAACTGCTCACCATTAGCCTTCGTCGTTCGCAGATCAAAACCTGCGTCGCGAAGCCACTTGATCATGCTGTCTTCAGATAGATGGCCGCGCTCGAAGATGCGAAGCAGTCGACCAGGATGCTCACGACCAGGATCTACGGGGGCCTTTGCAAATTCGTATTGCAATGCCCGTTCACAGGAGACGCCCAAACGGGACGCTCCCAGGTAAGTCCTTGGGCGTTGCTCAGCTTGACGCTTTTGCAGTCCCGCATCGATCAGCGCGCTAACCTGGCCCGAGATGCTGGAGGATGAATTGAAGTCCATCATTTCTTCTCTCCCTCCACTACCCAGGGCAAGTCATCCTCCAAGTCGGCAAACGGGTGTGCCAGAGGATCGGGCGTCGGTTGCATTCCACGCACAGGCGGAAACTTCGACTGCTCGTAGTGCGACAGCATGGCGTCGGTCCAGCACGTCACGATGGCATCGATGACGCGTAGTGCTTCTGCTTCCGAGTAATCGCCCAAGGGTTTGGCAAAACCTATCTCACCAGCCGACTCTCCGAATGCCTTGAGGCATTTCTTCATTGAGGCCAGTTCGATATCAGAGGGATCGATCATGGTGACCTCCTTGATATCGATCCGCCCATTGAGCACGCACTGCCAATTCCCGTACATCGCATGGAAGACGTCCTGACATTTTTTCGAGCAGAAAACCCAGTCGATTGGGTAGCGCCGGGGATTGCCCACACCGTGACGGTTGTCGGTGTGGCCGAAACCCCGGGCCTGTCTGTTGCAGACCCAGCATTTCATTAACCCTCCTTACTGAGCCCAGCTCGGCTTGCCCGAGACAGGTGCGCGTTGAGCCTGAGCAGCCGAACTATTGGCTGGGGCGCTGCTGGCAGAAGGGGCTTGATAGGTGGCGGCAGGATGCTGAACTGCTGGCGCTCCCGAGGACGAGTAGCCGGGCTCACCAGGTTCCACGGCGATCTTCACCACGTTGCGCAATTCCCCGCGACCGTCCTTCTCGACATCGATGCGGGCCATAAACTCAATGCCATCGAGTTCATGAAAACCTTGAATGCGACGTGCCGCTGCCGCTTGGGCAGAGTTGTCTTGCGGTGAGATGTTGCGCGAGGAGTTGAGCACCGCACGGATGAAGGTGCGTCCCATGTTTCCCCACGCAGGACCTTTGTTGCTTTGCAGACCGACGTTCGACCACATCTTGCGACGGGCATATTCGCCGTCCAAGATCACGAACTCGCAGGCCAGAAAGATGCTTCCGGTTTCAAAGCTCTGAGTTGCATAGCCACCGGTCCAGCCCTGAGCCGCATCATCGTGGCCACCGGGTTTGATCGTCATTCGCACCGGAGCCACCGTGCCCTTGGGGATCAGGTCAAAAGATTGTTGTTGTTCGGCATCGTTGAAATCGTTCCAAGCGGACATGGTTTACTCCTTGTTGTTTTGAGGTTGGGTTGCAGCAGCGCACTTTTCGATGAGTGCGAGCAGGTTTGGGGGTTCGAGCATTTCGAGCTGGCCCGAACGGTCTTTGGCTGGGAAGCCATAGGGGTTGAGCGTGTGCGTGACGAACGCGCGATAAGACGCACCGTCTTCGGCCTTGATCTCGGCCAGCGTCACAACTTCATCGACGATTCCAGGCAGCTCAGCTGCTGTCTTGGAGCCTTCGATTTGCGGGACAAACACCTTGCGATTGAAGTCGTCCAGTCGTTCATCCAGGATGGCCACGAACACGACGTTCTTGCCACGTGCGTGCTGCAGGTGCATGAGGGCACCCAGCATTTCCGATCCAAGCAATCCATACGCACCACGGGTGTCTGGCTTGCCTGTACGGTCAGAAACTGCCTGCGGCTGTGTCTTAGCCCAGATGAGCGCCAGACGCGCAAGCACTGTGATGCTGTCAACGAAGTAGCAGTCGTACTTGGCCAACTGAGCAGGATCACCGAACTGTTCACAAACATGCGCGTAGTGCGCCTGCGAATAGGGAGCCTCAGGAGGCAGCGCAGGATTAGGTCCAGCCAAGAACACGACCAGGTCGCGGAACTCCGGCCAGGTGGTGGGACGCACGCAGTCACCACGCCAGTCTTTGACAGCGAGGTCTCCTGCCTCAAGATCAACGAACAAGGTCTTGTCTTCAGGCAGTGTCTTGAGCTGGCTGGTTTTTCCGATGCCACTCTTGCCGAGCAGAACCAGCTTCACGCCCTTTTTCTCCCGCATGCGTTGGTCGGCGGTAATGATTGGAAGTCCCATCACGCCACCTCACGCAGTTCTTGAGCAACGCTCGGATTCCAGAGAATCTGGTAGCCGCTGTGTCCATTTCGTGAGTACGGCATCGCTTCCGCCCACGCCTCACCAGGCTCGGTCAGCTCCCACTCATCACGCTCGTTGCGCACCTGCAGACCCAGGTTGGCCAGGCGCAGGTTGGTGGTCTTGGCCGAGAGGCCGACCAGCTTGCCCAGTTGCGTGGCATTGAGAGAGCAGATCGGCTCGTTGGCTGCAGGCAGAGCGCGACGCAAGGTCTCGATGGTCAGCCCGGTGTTTTCATGGATGCAGGTCAGCGTGGCCGCCATTGCAATGCCCGCCTTCACCCCTGGCACCTTAGCCACTGCCTCACCAATCAGAAGCAGCGAGGTAACTCGGTCTTGAGTAGGTGCGGGCAATGCAGCCATCGCAGGCACGGCATAGGAGCCGGTCTTACGGATGGCGGGCAGAACCTCATGCGTGACCCAACGCTTAAATCGTTTTGCTTCCGCTTTACGACTACCAAGCACGAGGTTGTAGAGGCCAGACTCGCTGACCACGGTCATGGACTGACTCCCGCCAGGGGTCGGAATTGAATTCCGATCCTTTTCGTCATCGTCCAGACGGGCAACCGCCTTGTGAGTTTCCGGCAGTTGCAGGACCGCGCACACGTCAGCTGCGACAAACCAGGGATCACCTTGCTCGTCTTTCACGACACGAATTTCTCGACCTTCATAGTCGAACGGCATCAATTGCTGATTCATGATCAGACCTCCGATTCAGGGGAAATGTGGAAAGAGGGCTTGCCTGCCTCGACCGTGCGGGCATCGGCGAATTGCTGCTGCAATGCGGGGGGCCAGTTCGTATACCGAGATTCAGGCACCGACAACTTGACGTCGAGGTAGCTCTCAACTGCTTCGCCAGAGGCGACGATGCGCTCGGCAATGGTCTTGAGCTTCTTCTGATCCCAGGAGACTTTCTTGGGCAGATCGAACTTCACGTGCAAGCCATCGGCTTTGACGTGTGCGGTTCCGAAATCACGCCC
>JAIXOZ010000097.1 GCA_027486495.1 Comamonadaceae bacterium
TCAGCGTGAAGGCCGACCGTCTTGATTGACTTGATTGAAAGCGCTGTGAGTTTGCCCATGATGTCCGTGTATCTTGAAATCCAAGATACATTCTAAGACACACTAATGAGCAAAACGCTGTAGGATTCGGCTGGACAAACAAAGATTAATGAAATTCGTAAGTCATTGATTTGTATAGGGTAAAACTGATTTATTGGTTGCTATTGAACAGCACTGGACAACATAGTAGAATGACGCCTGCTCCGCCAAAACAAAAAAGCCTGCACAGTGTGCAGGCTTTTTTTCGTCTGTCCATTTCAGGTTCAGCACAAAGCCGCCCTTGAAATGAGGCCCTCACTGGGGAGGGCCAGAAGATCAGCGAACCACAGCGATCTGTGAACGTTCGCCACCTTTGTAGGTGAACAAGGTCAAAGCGCCGTTCTTGATGTCACCTTTTTCATCGAATGCGATGTCACCAGTCACACCCTTGTATGTGATGCTCTTCAAAGCAGGCAGATACTTGGCGGGGTCGGCTGAACCGGCATTGACCATGGCTGTGGCCATGACTTTGACGGCGTCATAGACGTAAGGTGCATAGACTTGAACGTCGGCGTTGTACTTGGCTTTGAAATCTGCACGGAACTTGTCCATGCCGACTTTCTGTTCGCCTTCCACGCCACCGGCTTCAGCGCAGATGACCGCTTCGTCCTTCATGGCGTCACCGGCCAACTTGGCCAATTCGGCCGTGCAAATGCCGTCGCCGCCCATGAATTTGGCATTGATGCCCAAGGACTTCATCTGGCGCAACATGGGACCGGCCACGGCATCCATACCGCCGAAGAACAGGACATCAGGCTTCTTGGCCTTCAGGGTCGTCAAAATGGCGTTGAAGTCAGAGGCTTTGTCGGTGGTGAACTCGTGGCCCACAATCTTGCCGCCTGCCGCTTCGACAGCTTTCTTGAATTCTTCAGCCACGCCTTGGCCGTAAGCGGTACGGTCGTCGATCACGGCAATGTTTTGGCCCTTGAGGGTTTCAACAGCGTATTTGCCGAGCGTGCCACCCAAATGAACGTCGTCAGCCACCACGCGGAAAGCGCCAGCGTAACCTTGACGTGTGTACTTGGGGTTGGTGGCCGATGGAGAAATCTGGGGAATGCCCGCACCGTTGTAAAGCTGCGAGGCTGGGATGGTGGTGCCCGAATTCAGGTGGCCGATCACGCCGTTGACTTTGGCATCGACCAATTTTTGTGCTGCGGCTGTACCTTGCTTGGGATCGGCTGCATCGTCTTCGGCCAGCAATTCAAATTTGGCAGTTTTGTCGCCAATCTTGAGCCCCGCAGCGTTCAGCTCTTCAATGGCCATTCGTGCACCATTTTCATTGTCCTTGCCCAAGTGAGCAATGGCGCCGCTGACAGGACCCACGTGACCGATTTTGACGACCACCTCGGTCGATACGACTTCTTTTTTACCGCAAGCGGCCAACACCACTGCTGCAACAGCAACAGACACCACGGTCAAAGAACGTGAACCAGAAAATTTCATGAGAACTCCGAAGAATAAATTTGCTTCAATCAAGCAAGCCGTAAAGATACTGCAAAAACACCCTTTTGTGACTCAGGGAAAACCAAAACTCATATCAATGGGGGGTCACAGCTCAAGTATCCAAGTAAGTTCTGGCGCGTTTATCCCACAAACCTTGTAAGGTTCTTTGCACCAAATCGGATGTCAAGCGTTCAATTTCAGGGCGAAGGTTTTGCACCAGTTCTTCAGACAAGTCCATCAAGGCGCGTTTTTCGGCAGCCCGGGCGTCCAAAGCCAAAGTCACAGCCTGCGGCACTTGGTCCAAAACCATGTCCTGGGTCAATGTCGGAATCTGATCGGGTGCGCCCGCTTGGCCCACACCGGGAGTTTGAGGATGATTCATGTATCAGCCGCTTTGGACAAATCGTGTTGTTGGAGTTCGTAACCTAGGCTTTTGTAATGTTTCCAGCGCACTCGGGCTTGGGCGCGGCCATGGTCATCGCTGGAAACAATCTCAATCAGACGGGCAAAACGCTCGAAACCCTCGGGCACTTCGTCGCCCAGGTTCAGCAACACCTCGTCAATGCCCCAGGCGTGCGGGTCAGGCCCCAGCGCCACGGGCGATGCTCGCTTCACTTCAGGAGGGTCCTGCATCGTGCAATGCGCTAAAAAAGACACATCCTGAAAGCGCCACAACTCGGCATCAAGTTGCTTGAGTGTGGCAGGACCTCCCACCACTGCGATACGCAAATTTTGTGCACGCGCCTTACGCAGCAGGCGGCAAGTGTGCAGCAATCGCTCGCTGGTGTTGAAGTGAAATTCGATGCGGGTCATCGGCAAGGAGGGATTGGGGCTGCCAAATAGCTCACGACTTGCCTGGTGTGCGGGCCTTGGATTTGTCCTTGACGATCGCTTTGCCTGAGGTTTTGGCTTTGGATTTATCTTCGTCTTTTGGTTTGCCATCGGCTTGCATGGCCGACGGCGCTGCCGACAAGCTCAGCAAATACTGCAGCAACAAGCCCACAGGGCGACCTGTGGACCCTTTGGCCGCGCCACTGCGCCAAGCGGTGCCCGCGATGTCCAGGTGCGCCCAAGCAAAGCTCTTGGTAAAGCGCTGCAAAAACTTAGCCGCAGTGACCGAACCTGCGGCCCTGCCGGCCACGTTGGCCACATCGGCAAAGCGGGACTTCAGGCCCTCAGCATAATCGTCATCCAATGGCATGCGCCAACAGGTGTCACCGGAGGTCTCACCGGCTTGCTGCAGTTGAATGGCCAGCGTGTCGTCGCTCGAAAAAAGCCCCGTGCGAACCGCGCCCAGTGCGATCACGCAAGCACCGGTCAAAGTGGCAATGTCGATCACGGCGCGTGGCTTGAAACGCTCGGCATAGGTCAGTGCATCACACAGCACCAGACGGCCCTCTGCGTCGGTGTTCAAAATTTCAATGGTTTGCCCGCTCATGCTGGTCACCACATCGCCCGGCTTCACGGCCAGGCCATCGGGCATGTTTTCAGTGGCTGGGATCAGCCCAACCACATTGATGTGGGGCTTGAGCTCAGACAGCGCCTTGAACACGCCCAACACAGAGGCCGCGCCGCCCATGTCGTATTTCATTTCGTCCATCTCGGGGGCAGGCTTGAGGGAGATTCCCCCCGTGTCAAAAGTGATGCCCTTGCCCACCAACACCACCGGGGCCTGCGAGGCTGCAGCGCCGTTGTAGCGCATGACGATGAAGCGCAAAGGCTCGGCTGCTCCCTGGGCCACTGCCATGAACGCGCCCATGCCCAACTTGGCGACCTCTTTGGGACCCAGCACCTCACACTTGAAAGCGCGGCCCGAAGCAATCGTTTTGGCAGTTTCGGCCAGGTGCGTGGGCGTAGCGTGGTTAGCTGGTCGGTTGGCCCATTCCTTGGCCAACTCGACCCCGGCCACCAAGGCCTGAGCGTGCACCACTGCCAGTCGAAGCTCGGCGCTGTCGTGCGTGGTGCTGACTTGCACGTGCTTGAGGGTGCGGGCCTTGGGCTTGCTCAGGGTGGTGGTGTAGGTGTAGCTGGCATCGGCCAGGCTACTGAGTGCCATTTGCAGCCCCTGCGCCGTAGCTTCACCCAACACATGCACACCCAGACGCTTGATTTTGCTGGCCTTGAGTGCGCCCCAAGCGGCCTGCATCGCGCTGCGGATCTGCCCGGGAAGATTGTCCGCGCTGCAGGCCACCACGACGTGACGCGTTGCCATGCCGGGTTGGCTGTACAAAGACAGGACTGCCCCGGCTTTGAGTTCAAAGTCGCCATGAGCAATAGCCTGAGCGACCAAGCGGGTGACCGGCTCGACGGCTTTGGCATCGGGCTGAACAAGACTGGGCCACAGCACGACCAAAGCGTCCACCGAAGCGGTCATGGCGTGGGAGAGGGAGAGCTTTTGAAATTCGAAGTTCATAATTCGGGTTTTCCTGTTTCGCCAATGTTATTCCATTCCTCATTACGCAAAGACCTGGCCCGCAATTTTGGCGCCACGCTGGTCATTTTGGTGACCATCGTGATGACCATCATCCTGATCCGCACCCTGGGTCAGGCCAGCCGGGGCAGCGTGAACCCGTCCGAAGTGATGCTGGTCATGGGTTTCAGCGTGCTGGGACAGATGACCACCATCATCACTTTGAGCCTGTTCATCGCCTGTGTGGCCACTTTATCGCGCATGTATGGCGAAAGTGAAATGGTCATCTGGTTTGCCAGCGGCCAAGGCTTGGGGCAGTTTGTCCAACCCTTGTTTCGCTTTGCCTGGCCCATCTTGCTGGTCATTGCCCTGTTATCCTTGTTCGTCTGGCCCTGGAGCCACCAGCAAACCCAAGAGCTGCGCCAACGTTTTGAAAAACGCAACGATGTCGAGCGCATCGCGCCTGGCCAGTTCCAAGAATCGGCTGGCGGCAACCGGGTGTTCTTCATTGACAAGGACAGCCCTGGCGAACGCACGGGCAACAACGTATTTGTCTCCAGCCGTGACGGCCAACTCGAAAGTGTGACCACCGCCTCGCGCGGGCGGGTCGAGTTTGTGGGCACCGACCGGTTCCTTTTTCTCGAAAATGGCCAGCAATGGCTCACCGACCTCGCCACAGGCGAAACCCGGCTGACCCAGTTTGACCGCTATCAACTGCTGATCGATGCCAATTACGTGCCACCCAGCTCGGTACGCAACAGCCGCCAAAGCACCACCTGGCAACTGATTCAACAGCCCACGCCGGCCAACCGGGCCGAACTGGCCTGGCGCATCGGCTTGCTGTTCACCGCCATCAACATGGTCCTGCTGGCCTTGGCGTTGTCAGCGGTCAACCCCCGAGTGGGCCGCAGTTACCACCTGGGCTTGGCGCTGTTTGTGTTCGTGGCCTATTACAACTTGCTCACGGTGGGGCAAAACTGGATCGGTGCAGGCCACATCGGTGCCCTGCCGTATATGGTGCTGCTGCATGGCGGCATATTGGCCGTGGCCCTGGTGTGGCTGGGACTGCGCCACATGAACTGGAGCTGGCGGCACCTGATCCCGGCCGTTCGCCCACTTCAGGAGGCCAAGCCATGAAAACCGTGCGCCAGCTGCTTTACGGAGAAATCATCCGCGCCGTGGTCTTTGTGGCTCTGGGCTTTTTGGCCTTGTTTTTGTTTTTTGACCTGGTCGACGAGCTGCAGGCCCTGGCGCGACATGGTGCTCAGGGCTACCAGTTGCAACACGGCCTGCTCTTCATCGCGCTCAAAACCCCTGACCACATGTACGAGCTGCTGCCCATCTCGGTGCTCATTGGCAGCATCTTTGTCATGGCGCGCCTGGCCCAAAGCTCTGAATTCACCATCTTGCGCACAGGAGGTCTGGAGCCCTGGATGGCACTGTCCTCACTGCTCAAACTGGGTCTGTTCTTTGTGACCATCACCTTCTTTTTGGGTGACTACGCTGCGCCTTGGGCTGAGCGGCAAGCCCAGCAACTCAAAGCCCCCTTTTTAGGGCAATTGACGACTGGCCAAACCGGGGCATGGCTGCGCGAAAAGCAAGGCAATCAGCAATACGCGGTGAATGTTCGAAGCTTTGACGGCGTTCGCCAAATGCAGGATGTTCGCATCCACGCCTTCAACGAGAAAGGCCAATTGCTGAGCATCACCACCGCCCGCCAGGCCCAGATTGAGACGGGACTGTGGCAGCTCAGTGAGGTGGAAGAGAAATCCATCCTTTTGCCCAGTGCCGCAAACCCGGCCCAATTCAGCGCCATCAAGTTGAAGACCAAAGCCTGGCCCACCGGCATCAGCACCGACATGGTGGCTGCGGCTTTGCTCAGCCCCGATCGCATGAGTACCTGGGAACTGTTTGGCTACATGCGCCACCTGTCCGCCAACAACCAAAACGCCCAGCGCTACGAAATCGAGTTCTGGCGCAAAGTGTTTTACCCCTTGAGCTGCCTGGTCATGTTGGTGCTGGCCTTGCCTTTTGCCTATTTGCATTTCCGATCGGGACAAATCGCCGGACACGTTTTTGCAGGCGTGCTCGCAGGCATCAGTTTTTCGCTGCTCAACAATGTGTTCAGTTTCATTGGCAACCTGCAAAACTGGCAGCCCCTGCTGACCTCTGCCGCACCTGCGCTCATTTACAGCGCTGTCTCTTTGGCGGCCTTTTGGTGGATGGTTTTAAGACGGTGACAAATCCCATGACTGAAAAAACCGGCGTGATTCTTTTTGCTCACGGCTCACGCGACCCGCTTTGGCGTTTGCCCATCGACGCCGTGGCCCAGCGCATGCGGGTACAACAACCCGGACTGCCCGTAGCCGTGGCCTTTTTGGAGCTGACCGAACCGGACCTGCCCAGCACCGTGGAAGCATTGATGAAACAAGACGTGGCCCGTGTGCGCATCGTGCCCATGTTTTTGGGCGTCGGCCGACACGCTCGGGAAGACCTGCCCGAGCTGGTGCTCGGCCTGACCCAAGCCTACCCACAAATGTCGTTCGAACTCATGCCCGCCATTGGCGAACACCCCGCCATGACCGCCCTCATGGCCGACATCGCCGCCGGATCCATCCAAACAGACATATAAAGCATAATACAGCTCATCTATATAACGATAAGCGTATGAACCTACACCAATTTCGCTTTGTTCAAGAAGCTGCCCGCCGAAACCTCAACCTGACCGAAACCGCCAAAGCCCTGCACACATCGCAGCCCGGCGTCTCCAAGGCCATCATCGAGTTGGAAGAAGAGCTGGGCATTGAGATTTTTGCCCGCCACGGAAAGCGCCTCAAACGCATCACCGAGCCAGGCCAACATGTGCTGCACAGCATCGAGCTCATCCTGCGCGAAGTGAGCAACCTGAAAAAAATCGGTGAGCAATACAGCGCACAAGACAGCGGCACCTTGTCGATCGCCACCACCCACACTCAGGCCCGTTATGTGCTGCCCGTGCCCGTGGCCAAACTGCGCGACAAATACCCCAAGGTCAACATCAGCCTGCACCAGGGTGCCCCCGACCAGGTGGCCAAAATGTTGCTCGATGACACGGCTGAAATCGGCATCGCCACAGAATCCTTGGCGGCTTACGAAGACTTGGTGACTCTGCCCTGCTACGAATGGCAACACGTCTTGGTGTTGCCACTGGATCACCCACTGGCCAGCAAAAATCACCTCTCGCTCGAAGACATCGCCAGCGAACCGCTCATCACTTACCACCCCTCGTTCACAGGTCGCAGCCGAATTGACCAAGCCTTTGCGGCCAAAAAAATCACCCCACGCATTGCCCTCGAAGCCATCGACTCCGACGTCATCAAAACCTATGTGCGACTGGGCTTGGGCATCGGCATCGTGGCCGAGATGGCGGTCAAGGACGACCCAGTCAAAGACCTGGCCGTGCGTCCCCTGGGCCAGCTGCTGGGCATGAACGTGGCCCGTGTGGCCTTCAAGCGCGGCGCTTATTTGCGCCAGTTTGTCTACCAGTTTGCCGAGCTGTTGAGCGATCGCCTGACTGCTCCGCTGATTACCCGTGCCATGACCGGCCACTTCACCGATTACGAACTCTGAAACTTGCCTATTTATTCCTTTTTTCATGAACGCCAGCAGCCCCGCCCTCCTCTCTAAGGCGCCCCACATGGGCACCACCATCTTCACCGTCATGTCGGCCCTGGCCGCTGAAAAAAAAGCCGTTAACCTCGGCCAGGGCTTTCCGGACTTTCCGTGCGACCCACGGTTGACCGAGCTGGTGAACGACGCCATGGGCGAAGGCCTCAACCAATACCCGCCCATGCCCGGCGTGGCCCCGCTGCGCGAAGCCGTGGCTGCCAAAATCGAGGCGCTGTATGGCCGACGCTACAACGCCAACACTGAAATCACCGTCACCGCCGGGGCAACGCAGGCCATCCTGTCCATCATCCTGGCCATCGTGCACCCTGGCGATGAAGTCATCGTGCTCGAGCCCTGTTACGACAGCTACGTGCCCAATATCGAGCTGGCCGGTGGCCGCGTGGTACGGGTTGCGCTGACCCCGGGCAGCTTTAGGCCCGACTTTGACCGCATCCGCGCCGTCATCGGTCCACGCACCCGCGCCATTCTGATCAACACCCCGCACAACCCCAGTGGCATGGTCTGGAGCCGCGAGGAAATGCTCACCCTGCAAGAGATCCTGGCCCCGACCAACGTGGTGCTGATCAGCGATGAGGTCAATGAACACATGGTCTACGCGCCGCTGCAACACTGGAGCGCAGCACACTTCGAGGGCTTGGCTGCGCGCGCCTTCATCGTCTCCAGCTTTGGCAAAACCTACCATGTGACCGGTTGGAAAGTTGGCACCGTGGCAGCCCCCGCCGACTACACCGCCGAGCTGCGCAAAGTGCACCAGTTCATGGTGTTCACCGTGAACACCCCCATGCAACATGCCATGGCCCGCTACATGGCCAACCCCGCGCCCTATTTGGAACTGCCCGCCTTCTACCAGAGCAAACGTGACCTGTTTCGCCAAGGCCTCGCGCAAACCTCGTTCAAGCTGCTGCCCGGCGAAGGCACCTACTTTCAGTGCGCCGACATCTCATCGCTGAAGGTGCCCGAAAAACACTTGAGCGAAGCTGACTTTTGCCAATGGCTCACCTGCGAAATCGGTGTGGCCGCGATCCCCCTGTCGGCCTTTTACGGCAACGGCTTCGACCAAAAAGTCATCCGCTTTTGCTTTGCCAAAAAAGACCAGACGCTGTTGGCAGCGATCGATCGGCTCAAGGGGCTGTGATCTTTCCCGGTCTTTTTATGTCGCTTCGCCCCATGGCCCAAGGGTACACACCCGCCCGTTGGCTGGGCAGATGCCTGCCCATCGTGTGCTTCACGCTCTTGACTGCTTGCTCGGCACCCGCACCGCAAGCCACCATCCCGGTGGTGCCCGACAAAATCGTGCAGGCCTTCGCCCCACCAGCCACGCCCATCGTTTTCAAGCTGCCAAGCGGCCAGGCCCTGGCCGCGCGCGTCTGGGCGAACACGCAGCCCCGGCACATCGTGCTCGGCGTGCATGGCTTCAACGACTACAGTAAAGCCTTTGAGCCGCTCGCCCATCACCTGGTGACCGAGCTGCAAGCCACGGTCTATGCCTACGACCAACGCGGCTTTGGTGCCAACCCACAGCCTGGCATCTGGCCCGGCTCAAACGCGCTGCTGGCCGACCTGCGGGACATTGCCACCCAACTGCGCGCGCGCCACCCCGGCCTGCCGCTGACTGTGGTGGGCGAAAGCATGGGCGGTGCGGTGGTGCTGGTGGCCGCCAGCGAAGCGCCAGGTCTTGCCGCAGACCAACTCGTCCTCAAAGCCCCCGCCGTCTGGGGCGCGAACAGCATGCCCTGGTACCAACGCCTTAGCCTGTCCACCTTGAACCGGTTCGCGCCTGACATGAGCTTTACCGGCCGGGGCCTGCCCTCGCTGGGCATACGCCCCACTGACGACATCGATGTTTCACGCGACTTCAGCCGCGACCCCCTTTTCATCAAAACCACCCGAGTCAGCAGCCTGGCCGGGGTGACCGAACTCATGGGCCGTGCCCAAACCCAAACAGCCCTGCCACCCCAGCGCAGCCTGGTGCTGTATGGCCTGCGCGATCGCATCATCCCACCGCAACCCGTGTGCGATTGGCTGACGCACCTCAACACTGCAGTGCCACAACCCGGCAACACCGATGTCGTTGTTTACCCTGAAGGCTGGCACCTGCTGACACGCCAACTGCGCACGGGAGAGCCGCTGCAAGACATGGCCCACTGGTTGCAAAACATCCCCTTGCCCCAACGGCAAAGCACGGCCCAAGCTCAACAAGTGCTCTGCAAGGGACTCTGAACACCCCAGCGCCGCGCAAAGCGCACCAAGCTCAAGGCTGCGGCATGCCTGCCCAGTCCTTCAGTTGGCCAAAAACCGGATCAGTTCTTGGGCCACTTGAACAGGGTCTTCACGCTGAGGAAAATGCCCACACGCGGGCAGCACCTTGCGTTCATAACGGTTCAGAAAAAGCGGTGCTTGCCCCTCAGACGTTGCGGCGGGGTTCACGCCATCCACACCCCCGTGCAACATCAAAGTCGGCACATCCAGGGGCGTGACCCGGCTCAAGCTTTCTTCTTCAGCGGCGTAACGCGGGTCGCCCGGAGCATGTCCCCAGCGGAGCTGGTAAGAGTGAAGCGTCACCTCTGGCCAGTCGTCGTTGGCAAACGCCTCGGCCGTGGCCACGAATTCCCGATCGTCATACCAACCGGCAGGTGACCAAGTGTCCCACATGATTTTGGCAAAAGCAGGCCCCCTCTCACGCACCTCACTTTGGCCTCTGGGTGTGGCCATGAACCAGTGGTACCAATAGTTGCGCACCTGCGTCAGCGACAAATTCTGCGATGGCAAATTGGTCCCGTAGGCCACGGACATCATCACCAGGTGGCTGGCCACGCCCGGCTGCAAAGCACAAGCGCTGGCGGCCGCACGGGCACCCCAGTCATGGCCCACCAAAGCCGGTTGCTTCAAGTGCAGCCGCTCGATCAAATCCAGCACATCGCGACCCAAGGCAGAAATCTGCCCACTGCGCAGCGTGTCGGCGTGCAAAAACCGTGTGGGCGAAAACCCCCGCAAGGCTGGCACGACCACACGCCATCCCTGCGCTGCCAGCAAAGGTGCCACACCCGACCAAGTGCGCACACTGTCGGGCCAACCGTGCAACAAAACCACCGTGCGCTGCGCGCTCGGGTTCCACTCTTGGTAGCCGATGCGCAAAACCTCGGTCGCCACAAACTTCATATCAGACAGCATCTGTCACTCCTTGCATGAACACGCACTCACAAGCCTGGCGCACCGGCCGACATGAAGCCGCCATCGACTGGCAAAGCCACCCCCGTGGTGTAACTGGCCTCGTCAGACACCAAGTACATCACCGCCGCAGCAATCTCTGAGGTCAGGCCATACCGCGCCATGGGTATGGCCTTGGCGTATTCGACCCGAAACTGCTCGGAGTGCAACGCTCGCGTCATGGGCGTGTCCACCGGTCCGGGGCACACCGCATTGGCCGTGATGCCATGTTCGGCCAACTCCACCGCCATTTGCCGGGTCAAAGCCACCACCGCACCCTTGGAAGTGCCATAGGCCGTGCGCCCCTTTCCCACAGCCCGCAAACCCGCCACCGACGCAATGTTCACAATGCGCCCCCAGCGCTGAGGCACCATCAGCCGGGCGGCGTATTGGGCGCACAACAAAGTCCCCGTCACATTGACCGCCATGGTGGCCACGAAGTTGTCCAGAGGGAAATCCAGGAAAGGGAAAACCTTGGCGATGCCGGCACTGTTGACCAGCACATCACACCGCCCGTCTTGCGCCTCCACCGCCGCAAATACCTGCGCCACCGAGGCCGGATCGGCCACATCCAGCCCAACGGCCCGTGCTTGCCCAACCTGCTTTTGCAGCTCTGCCGTCCATGCCTGTGCACTTTGCACATCTTTGTCGGCCACCCACACCTTGAAACCTTTGGCGGCCAAAGCCTGACAAACCTGAGCGCCAATGCCTTTGGCCCCACCGGTCACCAGGGCCACGCGCCCATTTGAAACTGACAACGTCATACACACCCTCTATGGATAGGCCAACAAGACACCCGCTCGAACGCTGCACCCCAGTTCAAGCCGCGCGCCCTCTTAAAGCCTGAACAAAAAAATCAACCGACCCCATTTGACCGCCTTTCAGGGCGACCTCGAGGTGGCGCAAATGGGGCTTGTCAGACAAGAGCTTGCACAAAGGTGCACCCGGCGCCAAGCGGGCCTGCACCTGAAAAGCTTGGGGCCCCAGCCGCTGCATGATGGCGCTCGATGTGTCACCGCCCGAGAGCAGCAAACGTGGTACCTCTACGGTTTGCAACACCCGCTCGGTCAACTCACCCAAGCACGCCCCTACCAAACGCCCGCCTTGCACCGCAGCTTGCGCCTGCGACAGCCCCGAGGCCATCAAACGCTCGCGCAATTGCCCAATGCGCGCATCCCCCGTGCCGCGTGCCGTGTGCACCACCACGCTGTGCCCGCTGCGCCAAGCCGAGACAATCGCCTGGGCCATGTCCGACAGGGCCTGTTGTCTCTGCGTGAGCCATGCACACACATCCAAAGCCACCTCTGCAAAACCCGCGTGCACGGCCACATCGACTTGCTGTGCGCTCAAGGCCGAAGCACTGGCAGAGACCACCAACACTTGGGCAACAGCCGCAAACCCTTCAAAAGACGCCGTCTGAGCGGGCCATGGCGTGGGCGAACCCTCACGCCACCATTGCGTCAGGGCGTACTCCAGCCCTGAAGAGCCCACCGCAAACATCGCTCCCGGGCTCAAATCCGACAAACGCGCCAAATGCCGACCGGTGGCCGTCAGGTGTTCAGCCCGGGTGCCATCAAACAGCAATGCCTCGCAAGACGACGCCAACAAAGCGTCCACCTCGGCATCTTGCTGCACCTCGGACTGCTCGAAAACGGGCAGCGTGAGACCCGCCACCGTTTGGCACGTCTGCATGGACAGATGCCTGGCCAAGTCAGACTCGGTCATGGGCGTCACAGGGTGCACACACATGATGGGGTGGCGGTCGATTCGATGCACCTGGCCATCCGTTGCCGAACGCGCAAACAGATGCCCAAAAACGCAATAACGGCCCAATGCCGGGTTGGCAGCCACCACCGGAATCACCCCGGGGCCAAAGGCCTGGCGTGCCAAATCCATCACATGCCCGATGCTGCCCACATCGGGATGGCTGTCAAAAGTCGAGCACACCTTGTAGTGCACCAAGGGCACTGGCAACTGGGCCAACGCGGCCAAAACAGGCGGCAACTGCTCGTCCATTTCTTGCAGGCTCATGGCACGGCTGTGACCGGCAACGCCCACAGCGTCAAACGGCCCCAAGGCCTCGAGCAAGTCCGCACTGGGCACCTGCAAAAACAAATCGCAGCGAAGCCCTGCAAAGCTCAGCACCTCCAGCGCATCGGTCGAGCCTGTGAAATCATCGCCATAAAAAGCCAGCCGCATGGTGCTTGTGGGTGTGGGTTCTGTCATGGGTCAGTTCACCCAAAATGTGACAAGGCCCGGGCCAAAGCGCTTTGATGGGTGGCGGCCTGCTTCAGATCCACGCCCGCAACGGCCGCTTCCCAGGCCTGGCGCATGCTTTGCACCCCGGCAGCCGTGCCGTCCGGATGACCAATGATCCCACCCCCAGCCAAATGCATCAGATCGCAGGAAGCCAGTTGTTGGTAAATCTCTGGTGCCAAACCGGCCCATTGGCCCGAAGAAAAAACAGGCATCAAAGGGTTCAAGCCTGCGAATGGACGCAAGCAGTCCTGCGCATTGGCGAACACCGACGCATCGGGCTCCCAAAATTTGCTGCTGGGACCATTCACATGCAAATGGTCCACCCCCGCCAGTCGCCACAACTTTTGGTAGGCCGCAAAAGAAAACCCCAAGCCGGGGTGACGTGTCAAGGCGCCCCAACCATTGCGGTGCCCATGAATGGGCAAAGCGGTGTTCTTGCGCAAATGCTCGACCCCGGCAAAGCCCACCCCATTGACACTGACCATGACGCAAGTGCCACCGGCAGCCGCCACCGCGTCGCTTTGTCGCAGCATGTCATCGATCGAACCCGACACATTGAAGGCATACATTGGCATGCGCCCCAAGCGATCGGCATGGCGATGCAGCACCGGCATCACCGCCGCCAGGCGTGCGGCAAAAGGCTCGTAAGGCGCATTCGCCATCAATTCATCGTCTTTGATGAAATCAATCCCCGCAGCGCACAGCGAATCCACCAGCTGCGCCGTTTGCTCGGCACTCAAACCGATGCTGGGTTTGACGATCGTGCCCACCAAGGGACGCCCATGAACACCCGCCAACTGGCGCGTGCCCTCAATGCCAAAGGCCGGTCCCTGAAACTCGGCAGCATAGGCGGGTGACAAATCCAGATCGAGCAAGCGCAAAGCCGTGACCTCACCGAGCTCAAACAAATTGCCCGCCACTGTGGCCAAGAGCGAAGGCAAATTGGCCCCCACGTTGTCCACCGGAAACGCGATCTCGATTTCGGCCTGCTCAAAAGGGCCCTCCAGACCTTGGCGTTGAACCAAAGCACTGTGCAGCGTGGGCTGGGCGCTGGCAGGACTTGGCAACACCCGTGTGACCCGGGCACGAGAGCGCTCCTTCAATTGCGCAGTTTCGCCCGGCAAGGTGACAAAGGTGCCACTCGACTGCTCCCCGGCAATGATTTCAGCCACTTGGTCGGAAGGCACCGTGCTTTCAACGAAATACCGGGCTGTGAATTCGGAACGCGCACCAGGCTGGCTCATGGGTCAAGTCTGCTAAAAGTGGATGAAGCCAGCATCGTATGGCGCTTGACGGGCCACCACAAGGCAGAACCGTTCAGAAAAACGCCATTGTGCGCACCTCAATGCTTTCACGTTTCAAGGCATCGGGCGCAGTATCCGGGTGCTCGAAAGCCGAATGCCCCATGAACCGACAGCGTCCGTCGGTGGCCGAGTCATAGGTTTTGAGCAACAAGGCGTGGTGGGCCTCCATGAATGGAAAGAACATCCAGCGGTGTTTGGGTGAATGCCGCATCACGTAAATTTCACCCGTTCTGTCCAGGTATTTGAGCTCCATGCGCAGCATATCGCCTTCGTCGTGCGTCGAGGCATCGCACATGGCCAAGGGTAACTCTTCAACCCGTTGGTACAGCGGCTTCCACACGTTGTAAAAAGCAACCCGGCCTTGCAACAGCTCCGGAGCTTCATCGGGCAAGATATCGTGCACCCTTTGCGGTCCACTCTTGACCGTGTAATCGCTGTGAACCAACAAGACCGCAGGCCTTTGGACCTCTGTTTGCTGCTTCAAATCGGCGGGCAAGCGCTGCCGGATGGTGTGGTCAAAAACTTCCACCCGTTTGGCCCCCGTGTGGGCCTTCACAAAATCCACCACCTGCTGATAAAACACCTGTTTGACCTTGGCTTCATCGTCAAAGTCCTTGAAGGAAGGATCAAAGTCATGCAACTCAAATCCCTCCTTGTCCAGACGAATGTCGTGTCGCACAGGCCAAGCATCGTGAATGGCCACTTCGTGCACGTCCGTCCCCGGCGGATTGAGCTTCACGCTCGGGTCGGGCTCGTAAAAGTAATAATCCGGCGGTTGGCCGTTGTCCTCGGAGTAATTCAGAGTCGCGCGGACGGCGTGCAAATCGTTCATGGTTGATGTCAATTCGTTTTTTGGGTGGTGAAGCCTTCGTACACCATGGTGTTTTGCCAGCAAGGCAGTGACTCGATGTCCTGTTGCATCCAGCGGGTCAGGTTTTTGTGGGGTTCCAAGGGCAGCTTTTGCCAACCGTGCAAATGCATGGGTGAGGCCAAGGCAATGTCTGCAATGGTGACTTGGTCACCACACACCCAGCGGCTGGATGCCAGGCGTTTGTCCAAAATGCCCGCCAACTTGTGGAACTGGGCTTCCTGCGCGGCCAGGACTGCCGGGTCAGGCGCGCCGCCCAGCAAGGGCTTGACGCAGTTTTCCACCAGGAATACGTAGCAGCTTGGAAACCAGCTTGAAGACTCCCACAGCAACCAGCGGTTGATGTCGGCACGGGTTTTCAAATCCTGAGGGTACGACGATGCATGTCCAATTTTGTCTGCCGCGTACTGCAAGATGGCATTGGACTCCCAGAGCTCCAAATCGCCATCCACCATGGCTGGCAAAGACGCGTTGGGGTTCAGACTGACAAAGGGTTCCAGTTTTTGTTCCCCCTTGAAGTAGTCAACGTGCACCAACTCGTAGGGGGCACCCATCAGCTGCAATCCAGCCAAGACTTTTTTGCAATTGACGGTGATCGGGTCTGCGTGAATTTTCATGTTGTCTCCGTGGTTAGTATGGTTTCATGAACAATCGCCAGTCCAGTTTAAAAATTGACCCGAGTCAAAACAACTGCTGTAATGCAAATCGATTGTTTATGAATCACGAACAATGAACACGTCTGACCGTCAACAACGCCCCATTTCCACTGACATGCTGGAAGCCTTCTTGAAGGTGGCGGAATGTCGCAGCGTCAGTCAGGCCGCCGTTTCTTTGGACGTGGCCAAAAGTCTGATCAGCAAGCGCGTTGCACAACTGGAGGAGCGCCTGGAAACCACGCTGTTCAGCAGAAGCACCCGCAAGGTCGCGCTGACGCCAGCCGGAGAAACCTATGTGGACTATGCCAAAAGGGCGCTGGCCGAAGTGTCCGATGGCATGGAACGGGTGCGCTCACTGCGAACCGAGCTGAGCGGCAATTTGCGATTGACCGCACCGGTGTCCTGGGGGCAGAAGGTTTTGGCCAAGCACCTGCCCGAGTTTCTCAAGATGCACCCCAATCTGGAGATCGACCTCATGCTGACCGACCGCATGATGGACATGGCAGCCGAGCGCATCGACGTTGCCTTGCGTTGGTCCAGCCACTCGCAGCACGAGCGCCACGGCACACCCCTGACTGAAATCAAATGGTTTTTGACCGCAGCCCCCGCTTACATCGCCCAACACGGCCTGCCCGCTGAACCTGCCCAGCTGAACGGTCACGCGTGTGTGTATTACCGTCGCGACAACACCGATGACCACTGGACCTTGCAGCACAACCTGGCCACCAACCCCAGCGAGCCTCGCCATGCGGAAGTCAAAGTGAGTGGGCGGTACCGTGTTGACAACCCAGAAGCCGTGCTGGAAGCTGCACAGGCAGGCATGGGCATCGCCCTGCTGCCCGACTACCTGTGTGTCCCAGCCATCGAACAAGGCAGCTTGGTCAAGGTGCTGGCCCCCTGGACCCCGAAAACCAAGTTCGGCACCCACATCGTTGCACTGTGCCCACCAGAGCGAAAAAAAATCTCTCGCAATCAAGCCCTGATCGATGACCTGCAACGCGCCATGTCCCCTGACACTTGATGCCAACGTCAATTTGAATTTCACAACCTCATCAAGGTGACTATGACCCCCATCGATCCTGAACTTCGACGCACTTGGCTGTTTGGTCCGGGTGCAGACGCTGCAGCACACGAGGCCATGCTGGCTTGCCCCGCAGACGCGCTGATCGCAGACCTTGAAGACTTCACCCCGCCGCAGCGTCGCCCTCAGGCCCGCGAAAGCATCTGCGCCTTGCTGACCTGCTGGCGCTCATCGGGCAAGGTGGCGGTGGTGCGCATCAACGACCTGGCCACAGATGGCCTTAAGGATCTGCAAGCCGCCATGCCCGGCCGCCCCCACGTCGTCTCCTACCCCATGGCTTCGAGCGCTGGGCAGATGAGGGCCTTGGACGAGGCCATCACCGCTATCGAAAACACCTTGGGCATCGCGCTGGGCTCTACGGAAATCATGCCGGTTTGTGAAACAGCGCTGGGCGTGGTGGACGTGCGCAGCATCGTCGCCGGGAGCGCCCGAATCCGCTGCGCATTGCTGGGGGCCGAAGACCTGGCCTCCGACCTGTGTGCCGAGCGCCAAGCCGATGCGAACGAGTTGGACTACGCGCGGCGGCGCTTCATTCTGGAGTGCCGGGCGGCCCGGGTCGAGCCCATCGATGCCCCCTACACCTTTACCGATGTCGAAGGGGCCTTCAAAGAGGCACACTACAGCCGACGTTTGGGCTACCGCAGCAAGTCCCTGGTGCGTCCAAACCACGCCCAGTCCATCAATGCCGCTTTGACACCCAGCAACGAGGAAGTGCGCCGCGCCAGCGCCATGGTCACTGCTTTTGAAGCTGCACGCGCACGGGGCGAGGACCGTACGCTGGTCGATGGGCTTTGGGTAGAAGTTCCCACTTACCGCAATGCCTTGCGCACCTTGGAGCGGGCCCGGCGACTGGCCGCTTGATGCACAGTCGGCCGTCGCGCGTGGCTTGTTGTTCAAGCCTTTTTTGAAAAATTCAATCGATGACGAACATGAAAACACCCCAGAATTTCAGCCCCGTGGTTGTTGTGACCGGAGGCGCTCGCGGTATTGGCTTGGAGATTTGCAACACCTTCCTCAAGCGCGGCTACCGTGTGGCGGCACTGGATAAAGATAAGGAAACCCTGGCCAAAACAGAAGCCCATTTCAACAGCCCCGATTTCCTGGCAGTTCACTGCGATGTGTCCAAACCCATGCAGGTGACGCGGTCCATTGATCGCATCGCGAAAAAGTTCGGCCGCATCGATTCACTGGTCAACAACGCGGGCGTCGCCATTTTCAAACCCATCTTGGAAGTGACTTGGCAGGATTGGCGGTCCATCATGAGCACCAATTTAGACGGTGCCTTTTGGTGCACGCAGGCGTGTGCCAAGCTCATGCTCAAAAACGGGGGCGGCAGTGTCGTCAACATCGCATCAATTTCGGGCCTCAGAGCCAGCACCCTGCGCGTGGCTTACGGCACCAGCAAAGCGGCCATCATCCACCTGACCAAACAACAAGCCGCAGAATTGGGGGATGTTGGCATTCGCGTGAACTGTGTCGCGCCGGGTCCTGTGGCCACTGAAATGGCCAAGTTGGTTCACAGCAAAGCCATCATCCAGGACTACCACGACACCATCCCCATGAACCGCTACGGCAACACAGAAGAAATCGCCAACGCCGTGGCCTTTTTGTGCAGCCGTGAGGCCAGCTACATCAACGGCCAAACCATCGCGGTTGACGGTGGGTTCGATGCCTCGGGTGTCGGCTTGCCCACTTTGCGCAAAAGTCGGCAAAGCACATCACCCCGCAAAATCAGAAATAAGTGAGGTGGCACACCCGCCATGGCGACACACGGGCTCAATGAACCGAAGTGATGCACAAAGGCGCTTAAAAAACAGCGTGATCCCCGCGCTCAGGCGCACCCTCACCTTTGACCCAACGGGCATAGGCATCAAACAGCGTTTGTGAACCGTGTGAGGGGGTGGCCTGTTCATCGTAGCGCTGCGCCTGAGCGTCCCATACCAACATGGACTCGCTGGCGTAATAACGCCCAATGCGGGCCAACTCGGCCTTCTGCGCAGCTGCTGGAATGAGCTTGCCCAACACGCTCAACACACCCACGATGGCGTCCATCAAGCCCAGCGGCACACGTTTGAAACGAGGCGGTTTGCCCAACAAGGCAAACAATTGATCGCCCTGCGCCAAAGGCGTGATGGCAGGCCCTGGCCCACCGATGGGCAAGATCTGGTTATGCCGCGACACATCGTCCAGGCACCCCACCAGAAAATCCGCCAAATCGTCGTCGCTGATGGGTTTGCAGGCGGTCAACTGCCCGTCGCCAAAAATCAAGAATGGTTTGCCTTTTTTGACACGATCGAGCTGGCCTGAAAGCGATTTAAAAAAAGCGGTGGGGCGCACGATGGAATAGGTCAGCCCCGATTTGATCAAGGCTTTTTCAAAGGCCAGCTTGGCATGTTGAAAAGCCAACAAGGGCTTTTGGACACAAATGGCCGACAGTTGAACAAAATGCTTCACGCCCGCAGCTTGTGCCGCTTGCAGCGCCCAAACATGGGCCTGGTGATCGACCCGCCAAGCATCTTGGGGTGAGCCCATGCGCGAGGCCATGCAAGAAACCACTGCATCAAAATGGGAGTGCGACAAATCCGCTTGTTTCCAAAAATCCTCCTCGGTCGCTTTCCCCCACAGCAGCGTGGCCCCAGGCAGACGTTCTGACAGTTGCGTTTGAGCTTGGCTTGAGCCCAAGCCTTGGCGGGGCCTGACCAGACAGACCACCTGATGGCCACGCCGAAGCAGCGCCCGTGCCGTGGCCATGCCGATCGTGCCCGTCGCACCCAGCAAAAGCACACGCTTGCCAGCCCTTGAATCCAAACCGGTCACAGGCGATGTTGTGCAGGCGTCTGGGCAAGCATCAGGGCTGGAATGCATATCGGTGGTCACGCCGGAAATTCCTAAAATTTTTCAGAAATTCAATGTTACTGGGATTAGACGGATGGGATTCGGCGGTGTCGTTGCCAAGCGGCAAGCCCAAAGGGCAGGATAGAGTGCATGGTGAACAAGGACTCAAGCCTCAACCCAACATACGTCGCAGGCTGACAAATAAGAGTTCCGACTGAAGCCGCTCCCCGTTGGTTTGTGCCGCCACACGCTGAGCCAGCGCAGCGTCCACGGGTTGCAGCGTCACGCCGGTCGAAGCCGCCAGCACCTGCGCTTGGCAGGCGCGCTCCAGGTAGTACAGATCGTCGTAGGCGTAATCCACGCGTTCACCGCACACGATCACGCCATGGTTACCCAGGAACACCACATCGGCCCCCTGCATCGCATTCGCGATGCGTTCGCCCTCGGTCATATCGAGAGCCAATCCGTTGTAGTTCGCGTCCACCGCCACCCGGCCATGAAAGCGCATGGCGGTTTGAGACAGCCTCGTGTCCAAGGCGCGGGCTGCCGTCAAGGTCAGGGCTGTGGCGTGCGGCATGTGGGTGTGCAGCACAACTGACTTGCGCGCAATGCGGTGCACCGCCGCATGAATAAACATGGCCGTAGGCTCCACTGGGTGACGGCCCGCCAGTTGCTCACCCGCCGCATTGCACATCACGATGTCGGGCGCACGCACCTCACTCCAATGCAGGCCGCGCGGGTTGAGCAAAAACCAGTCATCACGGCCAGGTACCGCCACGCTGAAGTGGTTGCACACGCCCTCGCTCAATCCGTGTTGGGCTGCAGCACGCAAGGCCAGCGCCAGATCATCACGCAGTGGCAACAGGTCTTCAAAGGTTTCATGGGCTTGCAAGATGTATCTCCATTTTCAAATTGAAGGGCAGTCGGTGTTTCAGTCCGTGACCCCGCCCAGACTATTGAGCACGCCCATCCACAAAGCGTCGCGCATTTGGTAAGGGCGTGGATCTTGTCGTCCGCTGGGCTGGTCATTGACCGAGGTCTGCACCATCACAATGCCCGATTTGGGCTGCACCATGATGTGTTGACCATGGATGCCTTGTAAAGCAAATGTGCGTTCTTTGAAAGGTGCAATCCAGGTTTGGTAGCCGTAGCCCATGCCAGGCGTCGCATAGCGCGGCCGAAAAGCCACCGGCTGGCGTGCCGCATCGGTGGCATCCAGCAGGAAATCGCGGGGAATGATTTGCACATCGCCTCGGAGACCATCGTTGGCCAGCAACACCCCAAAGCGTGCATAGTCCCGCAGCGTGGCATTGAAACTGCCCCCAGTGCCCTCGCCTTGGTCTGTACCTGCCAGCAACCAATGCGCCTGGGCTTGTGCGCCCATGGGTTTCCACAACCAATCTTCGGTCATCTGCGTGATGCTCATGCCAGCGGCGCGACTCAAAACCCTTCCCAAAATTTCTGTTTCGATGGTGGCGTATTTGAAACGCCGGCCCTGCTCTGCTTCTCGGGTGGTCTTGGTATTGATGTATTCCACGATTTTTTCTGGCCGCATGCGGTTTTCAGGCGAATACAAGACGCGCCCCCAAAGCCAGATGTCGTCGTCGGGCGTCCAGGTGTAAAGTTCCCTAAAAGGCACGCCAGAGGACATGCGCAACAAGTTGCGGATGGTGGTTTGACCATAAGCGGAAGGCGCAATTTCAGGCCAGTAGTCGGCTGCTTTGTCATCCAGTGAGCGAATCAAGCCTTTGCCATGTGCAATACCCACCAGCATGGCCGTGAAGGTTTTGGCCATGGAAAAAGACCGAAACCGCATGTCGGGCTGTCGGCCGTATTGGTAGCGCTCGGCCACCACGCGGCCATCCTTGATCACCATCAGGCCGGTGGTTTTGGTATCGGCCATGAAGTCGTCCAAGCTCTTGGTGAACAAGCCCCACCGGTAGTTGATGGCAGGCGCGTCCTGCCAATGCGGCAAAGACATGGGCTCACCAGCGGGGCGCACGAGCGAACTGGGCGCAACCTTTTCATTGGCCGACCAAGTGCCCACCCTGCACTCGGGTCGGGTCAAGGCTTGGGCGCAAACCGGATAAGCTTGTTTCATGCCCAAACGCTCGGCATCCGGACCGTCCGGTCGTGTTGACCACGTCTGGGCCCCGGCACTCCACTGGAAACCGATGCAGCCAAAGAAGACGAGGGACACGGCCCATTTACGGGGTGTAAAAATCATAAATCCTCCAAATTGTTTTTATCAATTTATTCACCCAAAAAGCTTATCAGACGCGTGAATGCCTCCAGCAAACTTTCGTCTCCAGACAAGCCCCCATGTGGCACCCCCTGCGCAAGCGCTAAACTGTTTTGGCCGTATGACTTAGCACCCCACACCCGCCGAGGAGCCCATGAGCGAACTTGAACAATTTTTGGCCAGCCGCGACGCTTTGCTGACCCACCGCACCGATTACGAAGCCGCCGTGGCGTCTTTTCGCTGGCCTGTTTTGACGCATTTCAATTGGGGGCTGGACTACTTTGACAGCATCGCGCGGGACAACCCTGCCCCGGCTTTGCACATCGTAGAAGCCTCGGGCGAGCAGTTTCGCCTGAGCTATGCCGAGCTGTCGCAGCGCTCCAACCAGGTGGCCAATTGGTTGGTGACCCTGGGTGCACGCAAGGGTGACCGGATTTTGCTGATGATGGGCAACGAAGTGCCCTTGTGGGAGACCATGCTGGCCGCGATCAAGCTGGGCGTGGTGTTGATTCCCGCCACCACGCTGCTGTCGGGCGATGATTTGCAAGACCGCCTCGAGCGTGGGCGGGTCAAATGCATCATCACCAACGCGGGGGGCATGGCCAAGGTGCAGGATTTGCCCAGCGCCGTGACGAAGGGGCTGACCTTGGTGAGCGTGTCTCGCGATGCGGGTTTGCCTGCAGGTTGGCAAGATTACGCGCTGTCGCACCAAACCAGCACCGCTTTCACCCCGCCCGAGCCGACCCGTGTGACCGACCCTTTGCTGGAGTACTTCACCTCGGGCACCACGGCCAAACCCAAGCTGGTGCAACACACCCAGCAAAGTTACCCGGTGGGCCATTTGTCCACCCTGTACTGGCTGGGCCTGCAAAAAGGCGATGTGCATTGGACCATCAGCTCCCCGGGCTGGGCCAAGCACGCCTGGAGTTGCTTTTTTGCGCCGCTCAACGCGCAGGCCTGCGTGTTCATTTACAACTACGCGCGCTTCAACGGCCCGGACATTCTGGGCACGCTGGTGCAGCACCGGGTCAACACTTTGTGCGCGCCGCCCACGGTGTGGCGCATGCTGATTCAAGAGGACCTGAAAGCCTGGCCCGTGCAGTTGCGCGAGCTGATCTCGGCGGGCGAGCCGCTCAACCCCGAGGTCATCGATCAGGTGCGGGCCGCTTGGCAAATCACCATCCGTGACGGTTATGGCCAAACCGAGACCACGGCCCAGATTGGCAACCCACCAGGTGCGCCACTCAAGGCGGGCTCGATGGGGCGGCCTTTGCCGGGCTACCGGATGGTGCTGCTCAACGCCGATGGCAAAAGCGCCGACGAAGGCGAAATTTGCATTGACTTGGCACACCGCCCCACCGCGTTGATGAACGGCTATGCCGACGACGCGGACAAAACCGCCGAGGCCATGCGCGATGGCCATTACCACACGGGCGATGTGGGCCAGCGCGACGAGCAGGGTTACATCACGTATGTGGGACGGGCCGACGATGTGTTCAAGTCCTCGGGTTACCGCATCAGCCCCTTTGAGCTCGAAAGTGCGTTGATTGAACACCCGGCCGTGGCCGAGGCGGCGGTGGTGCCTGCGCCTGACCCTGTGCGCGGCTTGGTGCCCAAGGCCTATGTGATTTTGGCCCCGGGCCATGCGCCAGATTCGGCCACGGCGGGGGCGATTTTCAAGTTCATGCGGGAGCGGGTTTCGGGCTACAAATTGGTGCGCCGCATCGAGTTCAGTGACCTGCCCAAGACGATTTCGGGCAAGATCCGCCGCGTGGATTTGCGCGCCCAAGAAAATGCGCGTGCAGCCCAAGGCGGTCGCGACACGGGCGAGTTCCGGGAAGAAAACCCATGAGGCCAGCACCATGAAATGGATGCTTGCACTGCTGATGTCGGCCCTGCTGCTGCCTACGGCGTTTGCCCAGCGCCTGTACGACGGCAGCGGTCGGCCAATGGGGCGGGTGGATGCCGAGCGGTTTTACAACGCTTCGGGTCAGCAAATCGGGCGCATCGATGGCGAGCGCGTTTATGACGCGTCAGGGCGACAGTTGGGGCGCATCGATGGCTCCCGGGTGTACAGCGCCTCGGGCAGCCAGATGGGGCGCATCGACGGTGACCGCCTGTACAGTGACTCGGGCTCGGCGATGGGCCGCATTGATGGCGACAGGCTCTACGACGGCTCCGGCCGCCAGATTGGACGCGCCGATGGGCTGAGGCGCATGCAAATGATCGTGTTTTTTTATTTCTTCATGTGAGAGGGTCAGCATGACCGTTCGTGAAATCCTCAAAATGGGCGACGCCCGACTGCTGCGCGTGGCCGAGCCGGTACAGACCTTTGACACCCCCGAGTTGCACGCCTTGATTGCCGACTTGCACGACACCATGGCGGCCGTGAACGGCGCAGGCCTGGCCGCCCCGCAAATGGGTGTGAACTTGCAACTGGTGATTTTTGGCAGCACGGCCGTGAACCCGCGCTATCCGGGCCGCCCGCTGGTGCCGCGCACGGTGCTGCTCAACCCGGTGATCACGCCGCTGGGGGCCGAAGAAGAGGAAGATTGGGAAGGCTGTTTGTCGGTGCCGGGCTTGCGCGGTGTGGTGCCGCGCTGGTCACGCATCCGCTACACAGGCTTTGACGAAAAAGGCACACCCATCGACCGCACGGTAGACGGTTTTCATGCCCGCGTGGTGCAGCACGAATGCGACCACCTGATCGGCAAGCTCTACCCCATGCGGGTGCGCGACTTCAGCCGCTTTGGCTTCACCGAGGTGCTGTTTCCAGAGATCAGCGCGGCAGAGGACGATTGAACATCAGGGTTTTTGGCCTGCCAGCAGCAGCGCCAAACCCCCATCGTCCAGCACAGGCACGCCCAGCGCTTGGGCTTTTTCCAGTTTGCTGCCCGCTTCGGCACCGGCCACCACGTAGTGTGTTTTCTTGCTGACCGAGCCCGCCACTTTGGCTCCAAGCGCTTCGAGTTTTTCTTTGGCCTCGTCACGGCCCATGCTTTGCAACGTGCCCGTCAGCACCACGGTGACTCCTGCCAAAGGCATTTCGGTGGGGGCCAGCGCATCGCCTTCGGGCCAGGTCACGCCCGCATCGCGCAGGGCTTGCACCACCTCGCGGTTGTGCGGCTGGTCAAAAAAGGTACGGATGCTGTGCGCCACCACCGGACCGACATCGGCCACTTGCAAGAGCGCGTCTTCGCTGGCGACCATCACGGCATCCAGCTGCCCAAAATGACGAGCCAGCTCCTTGGCCGTGGCCTCACCCACATGGCGGATGCCGAGGCTAAACAAGAAACGTCCGAGCGTGGTGGTTTTGGACTTTTCCAGCGCTTCGAGCAGGTTGACGGCCGACTTTTCGGCCATGCGGTCCATGTTGGCGAGGGTGTCCAGTTTCAGGTGGTACAGGTCGGCCAGGGTTTTGACCTGGTCTGAGTCGACCAATTGGTCCACCAGTTTGTCGCCCAGGCCGTCCACGTCCATGGCGCGGCGGTGGGCAAAGTGCCAGATGGCTTGCTTGCGTTGGGCGCTGCAAAACAGGCCGCCCATGCAGCGGTGGTCGGCTTCGCCGTCTTCGCGCTCAGCCAAGCTTGCGCACACTGGGCAGTGGGTCAGCATGGTGAACTGCGGCGCCTCAGCCGGACGGCGGTCCAGCACCACCGACACCACTTCGGGGATCACGTCGCCAGCACGGCGCACGATCACGGTGTCGCCCACCCGCACGTCTTTGCGGCGGGCTTCGAGTTCGTTGTGAAGCGTGGCGTTGGTCACCGTCACGCCGCCCACAAACACCGGTGCCAGCTTGGCCACGGGCGTGAGCTTGCCCGTGCGGCCCACTTGAACATCGATGGCCTGAACGGTGGTCATTTCTTCTTGCGCCGGGTATTTGTGGGCCACGGCCCAACGCGGCTCGCGGGTCACAAAACCCAGACGCTGCTGCAGCGCCAAGTCGTTGACCTTGTAGACCACACCATCGATGTCGAAGGGCAAGGCGTCGCGTTCAGCCGCCATGCGCTGGTGAAATGCCACCAATCCGGCAGCACCCTGCACACAAGACGTTTGCTCAGCGACCGGTAAGCCCCAGGCCTTGAGCTGCTGCAGCATGTCGAAGTGGGTGTCCAAATGCGGGCCGCCTTCGGCAGCGGGTGTGATGTCGCCCAAGCCATAGGCAAAAAAACTCAAAGGGCGTTCAGCCGCAATGCCCGAATCGAGCTGGCGCACCGCACCGGCTGCGGCATTGCGCGGATTGACGAAGGTTTTTTCGCCCTTGATGCCAGCCGCGATGCGTTGGCGCTGGCGCTCGTTCAGCGCCTCAAAGTCGTCACGGCGCATGTAAACCTCGCCACGTACTTCCAGCACGGCGGGCGCATCGGCAGGCAAGCGCAGTGGAATTTGGCCGATGGTGCGGATGTTGGCGGTAACCTCTTCGCCAGTTTCTCCATCACCTCGGGTGGCCGCTTGGACCAGCACGCCGTTTTCGTAACGCAAGCTCATGGCCAGGCCGTCGAACTTGAGCTCGCCCACATAAGCCACAGCTGGGTCGGCATCTGTCAGGCCCAGCTCCTTGCGGATGCGGGTGTCAAAAGCCTCGGCACCACTGGCTTCGGTGTCGGTTTCTGTGCGAATGCTGAGCATGGGCACGCGGTGTGTGACCTGAGCAAAGCTGTCCAGCACCCGCCCACCTACACGCTGGGTGGGCGAATCGGGCGTGAGCAGTTCAGGGTGAACCCCTTCTAGCGCTTGCAGCTCGTCAAACAACTTGTCGTATTCGGCGTCTGGAATTTCGGGCGCATCAAGCGTGTAGTAAGCGTGCGCATGGTGGTGCAGTTGACGGCGCAGGGCTTGCGCTCGTGTGGCAGGACTGTCGGGCGCTGCTGCAGAGCTTGGTGACTCGGCAAACAAGTCGCCAAACAGGTCTTGCGTTTGGGGGCTCACGGCTGGTACCTCATCAAGAGAAAAGGCGACGCGCTTGGGGCGATCCGGCCGAAAGTTCGCGGGCATCCAGCGCGTCGTACAGCTGCTCCAAGTCCATCCCAATCTGATCCAGCGTGGATTCGCTGAGCACCAGGCCTTCGCCATCGGTCACAACACCCTCCATCTGCGAGGCCAGCGCCACGGCGGCTTCGCGCAGGCGGACATAAGGCTGCTCTTGCCGAGCGGTCTGGGGAACATCCAGGCTCAATGCAAACGAACGTATAGCAGTCAAGTCCCGCTCTTCGGCCATCGCCGCATGGGTGTCAAACGTGAGCGAAAGTACTGCAGGCAAGCCTTGCACCGCAGCGGGCAAGACCATGCGCCCCGGTATCGCACCAGGCACAAAACCCAGCCGAGCAGCGTGTTGATGAATGTAGCCGGGGCTCCAAGCGGCAGAGCGGGCACAGAGCGTGAAACTCAACTGCGCATCGTGCACGCTGGCAAACTGGTCCAACTCGCGAGCGCGGGCTACCTCTTCAAGCATGTCACTGAAGCTGACGCTACCACCCACGTCATCTGCAAAGGCCTGTGTTTTGACCACAAATTCCGAAAACTCGATGTTGTTGAGTGCACCCACCCGGTTGGCCAACTGAACACCGGCCTGGAAAGCGCTGTAGCGCCGACCGGGGGCCAAGGCTTCCCACTGCCCAGAGGCATGAACAAAGCCCTCGACAAAGAACAACTTGGTGCCCACTCGGCGCGTGGTGGGCAGTGCCGCCAAGGCCGCATCGCCCGATACGGGCTGGTCCACCTCGATAGCGGCCAACACGTCGATCAGGGCATCCAGCTGGGTTTTTCGATCAGGCTGGTTCAGGTGCGAAAAAGTGTCTTTGAAAACCGGCTCGCGTAACTCGTTGCTGCGGCCGGGTAAGGCTGGATCGGCGTCAAGCACAGGCTCGATGGCATGGGACACCGATTCCTGCAAGCGCTCGCGATGGGAATCGGCCTGGCGCGGTATATTTTTGCGAGAAGTCCAATAGTTGTAGACCACCACGGCACCCACGGTGAGCGCCCCTATGGCGGCCAGACTCAACTGCAATGAGCTCATCGATTCCAACATAACTTCCTCAGGCCAGGTCGGCCAATGACACTGCGGACTCCATGTCCACAGCCACGATGCGTGATACGCCCTGCTCTTGCATCGTCACGCCGATCAACTGCTCGGCCATTTCCATGGCGATCTTGTTGTGGCTGATGAACAAGAACTGGGTCTCTTTGCCCATGCCCTTGACCAGTTTGGCGTAGCGCTCGGTGTTGGCGTCGTCCAGCGGCGCGTCTACCTCGTCGAGCAAGCAAAACGGGGCCGGGTTGAGTTGAAAAATCGCAAACACCAGCGCGATGGCCGTGAGGGCTTTTTCGCCCCCGGACAGCAAATGGATGGTCTGGTTTTTCTTGCCCGGTGGTTGCGCCAGCACCTGCACTCCCGCGTCCAGAATTTCATCACCGGTCATCACCAATCGCGCATTGCCCCCGCCAAACAGCTCGGGGAACATGCGGCTGAAGTGCTCGTTGACAATCTTGAATGTGCCACCCAACAGTTCGCGGGTTTCGGCGTCGATCTTGCGGATCGCGTCTTCCAGCGTGTTCATTGCATCGGTCAAATCGGTGCACTGCGAGTCGAGGAAGACTTTGCGCTCACGCGAAGTGCTCAGCTCTTCCAGCGCGGCCAGATTGACTGGACCCAAAGCCGTGATTTCGCGGTGGATGCGGTCGATCTCACCTTGTAACCCGGTCACACGCACTTGGCCTGCTTCAATCGAAGCGGCCACAGCCTCCAGGTCGGCTTTCGCATCGGCCAGCAGTTGGGTGTATTGCTCCAGACCCAGGCGGGCGGCTTGTTCCTTGAGCTGCAAATCGGTGATGCGCTGGCGCAAAGGGTCCAATTCGCGCTCGAAGCTGACACGGCGCTCATCGCTGGCGCGAAGCTTGGCGGTCAGGTCATCGTAGGCGCTGCGGCAAGCGCCCAAGGCTTGCTCACGCGCCAACTTGACGGCCAGCACATTTTGCAAACCCGCTTGTGCTGCGGCATCGGTCAGGCGGCTGAGTTCGTCACGGGCGCGCTGCATTTCGGCTTCGATGCTGCTGACCTGCTGCTGCGCGGTCTCGATGGTGCGGTGGAGTTCGGCGCGTCGGGCGTCAAGGCTGCGCTGAGAGAACTGGGCTTCTTGCGCTCGGCGCTCCAGGCTGCGCTGCTGCTCGCGGCATTCGGCCAGCTTGCGCTCGGCCTCGATCACACGCTCGTCCAGCTGGGCGTGGCGCTCTTGCGTGTCGGCCAGCTGCATGTCCAACTCTTCAAAGCGGGCTTCGGCTGTCACGCGTCGCTCTTGAAGCTCATCGAGCAAGGCTTCGACTTCGGCCAAGTCGTTGTTGATTTGCTCGCTGCGGGCGCGGGTTTGAGCGACCAGCTGCGACAGCCGCAGGGTATCGACCTGCAGCTCGTGCGTGCGTGACTGGCTTTCGCTGGCCTCGCGGCGAACGGAGATCAATCGCTGCGAGGCATCGGCATAGGCCGCTTCGGCCCGCACCAGAGCGATGCGGCTTTCTTCCGAAATCAGGGTCTGGGCGCGCAGCTGTTTTTCCAGATTCTCGATTTCCTGGGCGCGGCCAAGCATTCCGGCTTGTTCGGAATCTTGCGCGTAAAACACCACGCTGTTAAGTTGAACCGCATGGCCAGCCTGCACCAAAAGGGTTTCACCCGCTTGCAGCTGGCTGCGCCAGGCCAGCGCGTCTTCCAAATTGGGGGCGGTGTAGCAGCCTTGCAGCCAGTCGGCAAGCAATGCCGACAAACCGGCATCGTGCACACGCAACAAGTCGGCCAGGGGCTTACTGCCTGCGGGCATGCCACTGCGCGCAGCGGCTTTGGCGCCCAATGGCAGGTTGAAAAAGCTCAATTTGGCGGGCGGCGCGTCATTGGCAAACGAGCGCACCATGTCCAAGCGAGAGACCTCCAGGGCCGACAGGCGCTCACGCAGGGCGGATTCGAGGGCGTTTTCCCAGCCGGGTTCAATGTGGATGCGGCTCCACAGGCCTTCTAACCCATCCATGCCATGCTTGACCAGCCAAGGCTTGAGTTTGCCGTCGGTACGCACCTTCTCTTGAAGGGCTTTAAGAGCTTCAATCCGGGCGCTCAGATCGGCCAGGCGGGCCGATTCATCGTTGACGGTCTTCTGGCGGTTGCGGCGGTCTTCGTCCAAGGCAGGCACTTGCTCTTGCAAATCATGCAAGCGGGCTTCGGATTCGGCCGACAGCGCCTCGGCCTCGGCCAGTTGTTTTTGCAACTGCTGCAGGCGTGCTTCGTCGGGCGCAGCCAAGGCATTGCGATCGGTCAACAGGCGTTCGCGGCGGTTTTCCAGCTGGCGCGATTGTTCTTCTACGTTGCGCTGGTCTGCGGCCAAAACGCCAATTTGCTGCTGCACCTGCACCACCGTGGCGCGTTGGGCGGTGGCGTCGTTTTGGGCTTTGCGCAGGGCTTCTTCCAGGTCGGGCAAAGCCATGGCCTGGTCTTCCACCTGAGCAGCCAATGTCATGCTCTGGTCTTCGGCCATGGCCGCTTGCTCGGCCTGGGTTTGCAGCTCGGCTTGGGCGTCTTGGCTGCGGGTACCCCATTGGGCGGTTTGTTCGATCAGCTGCTGCAAACGCTGCTCGGCGCGCTGGCGACCTTCCACCACAAAGCGGATTTCGGCCTCCAAGCGACCCACCTCAGCACTGGCTTCGTACAAAGCGCCTTGCGCCTGATTGACCTGGTCACCCGCCGCGTAATGCGCTTGACGGATGGTCTCCAGATCGGCCTCCACATACCTCAGATCGGCCGTGCGAGATTCGAGCGCATTCACGGCCTGGTCTACGTCGGACTTCATGCGCCCCTGGTCGGCCTCGGCGTCGCGGCGCTTCAAAAACCACAGCTGGTGCTGTTTGAGCGTGCTGTCGGCCTGCAGGTTGTTGTAGCGATGCGCCACTTCGGCCTGTTTTTCGAGCTTTTCGAGGTTGGCGTTCAACTCCCGCAGGATATCGTCCACCCGTATCAAGTTCTCACGGGTGTCCGACAGGCGGTTTTCGGTCTCGCGACGCCGCTCTTTGTATTTAGAGACACCAGCGGCTTCCTCCAAAAACAAACGCAGCTCTTCCGGGCGCGATTCGATGATGCGACTGATGGTGCCCTGGCCGATGATGGCGTAGGCGCGAGGACCCAGGCCCGTGCCCAAAAACACGTCCTGCACGTCTCGGCGGCGCACCGGTTGGTTGTTGATGTAGTAACTGCTGTTGCCGTCGCGGGTCAACACGCGCTTGACCGCGATTTCTGCAAATTGGCCCCACTGGCCGCCGGCGCGGTGGTCGGCATTGTCAAACACCAGCTCCACGCTGGCGCGGCTGGCGGGTTTGCGGGTGGTGGTGCCGTTGAAAATCACGTCCTGCATGGACTCGCCACGCAATTCAGACGCCTTCGACTCACCCAACACCCAACGCACCGCGTCCATGATGTTGGATTTGCCGCAACCGTTGGGGCCGACCACGCCCACCAACTGCCCAGGCAGCAGGAAGTTGGTCGGCTCGGCAAACGATTTAAAGCCTGAAAGCTTGATGGAATTGAGGCGCACGGCGGTTCGAATCGATTTAATGGGCCAGCCCTCATGGCCAACACAGTGCAAAATGTCAATGTTACCCGACAGGGATGGGAAAATTCACTATTCCAAGCTGTGCGGCATTCGAATTGCTTCAGGATAAATTCCCCCTGAAAGCACACGCCCCAACTCAGCTGACGCCAACTGTGCCAGCTTCATCCCGGATAATCGGAGAATGAATCCTCTCCTCGCCAAACTGCAACCCTACCCATTTGAACGGCTCAAGCAGCTGTTCTCCAGTGTCACGCCCAACCCCGCCCTCAAGCCCATCAGCCTGGGCATTGGCGAGCCCAAACACGCGACACCGGCTTTCATTCAGGAAGCACTCAAGGCCTCGGTGGCCACCGGCTTGTCGGCCTACCCCGCCACCGCAGGCGAGCCCAGCCTGCGCAAAGCCTGCGCCGCTTGGCTGCAAACCCGCTACCAACTCAAGCTGGACACAGCCAAGCAAGTCTTGCCCGTGAACGGCTCGCGCGAGGCCCTGTTTGCCCTGACGCAAACCGTGATCGACCCGACCCGCCCTGGCGCAACGGTGGTCAGCCCCAACCCGTTTTATCAAATCTACGAAGGCGCAGCCTTGCTGTCTGGTGCCGAACCCTATTACGTGCCCAGCGACCCAGCGCGCAACTTTGCCAACGACTGGGACAGCGTGCCTGCCGAGGTTTGGGCTCGCACACAATTGCTGTTTGTCTGTTCGCCCGGCAACCCCACCGGCGCGGTCATGCCGTTGTCAGAATGGCAAAAGCTGTTTGCCCTGTCGGACCAGCACGGCTTCGTCATTGCGTCCGATGAGTGCTACAGCGAGATTTTTTTTCGAGAAGAAGCACCTTTGGGCGGCCTGGAAGCCGCTCACCAATTGGGCCGCACCGACTTCAAACGCTTGGTCGCCTTCACCAGCCTCAGCAAACGCAGCAATGTCCCGGGCCTGCGCAGCGGTTTTGTGGCGGGCGACGCAGACATCATCCATCAATTTCTGCTTTACCGCACCTACCACGGCAGCGCCATGAGCCCGGTGGTGCAAGCAGCCAGCGTGGCCGCCTGGGGCGACGAAGCCCATGTGGTGGACAACCGCAACCAATACCGCACCAAGTTTGCCCAAGTCACGCCCGTGCTGGCCAAGGTGCTGGATGTCAAACTGCCTGACGCCAGCTTCTACCTGTGGGCCGGTGTACCTGCGGGCTGGCAAGGTGACGACGCTGCATTTGCTAAGGCCTTGTACGAAGCCGAGAGCGTGACGGTTTTGCCCGGCAGTTACCTGGCGCGTGACTTCAAAGGTTCGAACCCCGGCCGTGGTCGCATCCGCATGGCCTTGGTGGCCGAGACCGCCGAGTGCCTGGAAGCCGCTGAGCGCATCGCCCGATTTGTGCGGGCACATCCTTCGAAGATGGACTCCGGGTCAAGCCCCGGGTGAGCTTATTTGAATCCGCCCACCCCACTGACAAGCTTTAGAGCAGCCCAACCCCATGACATGCCGGGCCTGACCCGGCATCCATCCCCTCAACACCCTCCAAGCCATGACCAACACCTGCCACGACACCTTGCGACTGGCCGAGCAGCTGATCTCCAAACCCTCGGTCACTCCTGAGGATGCGGGCTGCCTGGACCTGATCGCCGACGCCCTGAAGCCACTGGGCTTTGTCTGCGAATTCATGGATTCCGGCCCCGAGACCTTCCGGGTGCGCAATCTCTGGGCCAAACGCGCAGGCACTTCGGGTCAGACCCTGGCCTTTGCGGGCCACACCGACGTGGTGCCCACCGGGCCGCTCGCGCAATGGGACAGCGACCCCTTCACGCCAACCCACAAGGACGGCAAGCTGTTTGGCCGTGGGGCAAGCGACATGAAAACCTCGTTGGCGGCCATGGTGGTGGCCGTGCAAGAGTTTCTGGCGTCCAACCCATACCCAGCTTTGGGCATCGCCTTTTTGCTGACCAGCGACGAAGAAGGCCCAGCGCTCGACGGCACCGTGGTGGTCTGCGAAAAGCTTCAAGCCCGTGGCGACGCACCGCAGTTTTGCATCGTGGGTGAACCCACCTCGGTGCAACAAACCGGCGACATGATCAAGAACGGCCGACGCGGCACCATGAGCGGCAAGCTCACCGTCCAAGGTGTGCAAGGCCACATCGCCTACCCGCACCTGGCCGACAACCCCATTCACCGCCTGGCCCCTGCGCTGGCCGAACTGGTGGCCATCTCCTGGGACGAAGGCAATTCTTTTTTCCCGCCCACCAGCTGGCAGGTGAGCAACATCCACGCAGGCACCGGAGCGAGCAACGTGATCCCCGGCGACTGCGTGGTCGACTTCAACTTCCGCTTTTGCACCGAATCCACACCCGAGGACTTGCAGCAGCGCTTGATGGCGGTGTTAGACCGACATCGCCTGCAATACACACTCACTTGGACCATCGGCGGCCTGCCGTTTTTGACCACACCCGGCACCTTGGTCGAGGCTGTGCAAAAAGCCATCAGCGACGAAACGGGAATCACCACCGAGCTGTCCACCACGGGCGGCACCAGCGACGGCCGCTTTATCGCGCAAATCTGTCCCCAAGTCATCGAGTTCGGCCCGCCCAACGCGACCATCCACAAGGTCAATGAGCATGTGGCGTTGAGGGACATAGCCCCACTCAAAGCCATCTACCGCCGCACAATCGAACAACTCAACGCGGGCCTGTCCGCATGAGCGCCTTGCCTCTTTTGGATCTGATCGAAGCATCTGCCAAGCGGCTCACGCAAGCGGACGTGGCGTTTGGCCACGGCACCCAAAGCGCCTTTGACGAAGCCGTTTGGCTGGTGCTTTGGCGGCTGGGCCTGCCGTTGGACACAGATCTGGACGAGGTGGCCGATCAAGCCGTGACGCCCGAACAGCAAGCGGCTTGCACTGCGCTGGTCGAAGAACGCATCGCCACACGCAAGCCCGCCGCCTACTTGACGCAAGAGGCCTGGTTGCAAGGCGTGTCGTTTTACATCGACGAGCGCGCCATCGTGCCGCGCAGCCTGATTGCCGAGGTGCTGGCCGATGGCACCATCGACGCATGGTTGAGCGACCAGACAAAACAAGTGCTGGACCTGTGCACCGGCAACGGCAGCTTGGCCGTGCTGGCGGCGCTGGCATGGCCCGAGGTTCACGTCACCGGGGCGGACATTTCGGATGACGCGCTGGCCGTGGCCGCCATCAACTTGGAACGGCACGACTTGCAAAATCGCGTCCAACTGGTCCAAAGCGATGGGCTGTTGGCTTTGCCTGGCCCGTTTGACCTGATCTTGTGCAACCCGCCTTATGTATGCCAAGCCAGCATGGACGCACTGCCCGCCGAGTACCGCGCCGAGCCTGAATTGGCGCTGGCTGGAGGCACGGACGGCATGGACTTTGTGCGTCAACTGTTCAAGGATGTGCCATCGCGGATGAGCGAACACGCCGTTTTGGTGCTGGAGATTGGCAACGAGGTGGAACACTTTATCTCGGCCTTTCCCAATCTCGAAGTGGCCTGGCTGGACACCAGTGCAGGTGACGACCAAGTGCTGCTGATCACCCGGCAAGCCCTGTTGCAGCGCTGATAAAGCCTTGCCGCATCCAGCAGCATGGCCTTCAGTGCGGCCACGACCCTGCGCTTGTGGTCATCATCTTCGGGGCCTCGGCAGCCTCATGTCCATGGGCCAAAGCCCACATCGGCGAAAATAGCAGGTTATGCCCCTTGCAGCGTCAGCCTCTGAATGACCACGCCCCTTATCCCGGAACCCGTCCGGTCACTGCTTTTTCATGATCAATCTTAAAAACGTCACCCTCCGTCGAGGCACCAAGGTGCTGCTAGACAAAGCATCTGTCACCCTCAACCCCGGCGAAAAGGTCGGTCTGGTCGGGCGCAACGGGGCCGGTAAATCCACCTTGTTTGCATTGTTCAATGGCAGTTTGACCGAAGACGGCGGCGACTTTGAAATGCCGCGCCAGTGGCGCATGGGCCAAGTAGCACAAAATATGCCCGAGACCGACCAAGCCGCTGCTGACTTTGTGCTGGAAGGTGACACCCGATTGGCCGAATTGCGCCAGCGCTTGGTGGTGGCTGAAGCCAGTGGCGACGGCATGGAGATGGCCCACGTTTACACCGACTTGGCCGATGCCGGTGACCACGACGCCATGCCCCGTGCCGAGGCTCTGATTCTGGGATTGGGCTTTCGGGTGGACGAGCTCAACAACCCGGTCAACAGCTTTTCGGGCGGCTGGCGCATGCGCTTACAGCTGGCCCGCGCGCTGATGTGCCCGTCAGACATCCTGATATTGGACGAGCCCACCAACCACCTGGACTTGGATGCGCTGGTCTGGCTGGAAGCCTGGTTGCAACGCTATGCAGGCACGATGATCGTGATCAGCCACGACCGGGAGTTTCTGGATGCCGTGACCAACGTCACCTTGCACATCGACCACGCCAAACTCACCCGCTACGGCAGCAACTACAGCGGCTTTGAAATCCTGCGTGCCCAGCAAATGGAGCTGCAACAAGCTTCGTTCGCCAAGCAGCAAGACAAAATCGCCCACCTGCAAAAGTTCATCACCCGCTTCAAAGCCCAGGCAAGCAAAGCCAAGCAGGCGCAAAGCCGAGTCAAAGCGCTCGAGCGCATGGAAAAAGTGGCCCCGCTGCTGGCCGATGCAGAGTTCACCTTTGGCTTCAAGGAGCCCAACAACCTGCCCAACCCGATGCTGGCCATCAGCGACGCCAGTTTTGGTTACACCGTGGACGACGAGCCCAAAGCCATCTTGCAAGACGTCAGCAAGTCGGTCCTGGCGGGCCAGCGCATCGGCATTTTGGGGGCTAACGGCCAGGGTAAATCGACCTTGGTCAAGACAATTGCCCGCACCATGCCCCTGCTTGCCGGGACTTTGACCGAGGGCAAAGGCCTGAACATCGGTTACTTTGCGCAGCAAGAACTCGATGTGCTGCACCCGAATGACAACCCACTGGAACACATGATCAGGCTGGCCAAAGAGCTGGGACCGAACAGCAACGAACCCAGCCGCGAGCAGGACCTGCGCAACTATTTGGGCACCTTCAACTTCAGTGGCGACATGGTCAAGCAGGCCGTGGGCTCCATGAGCGGCGGAGAAAAAGCCCGTCTGGTGCTGGCCATGATCGTGTGGCAACGCCCCAACCTGTTGCTGCTGGACGAGCCGACCAACCACCTGGACCTGGCCACGCGTGAGGCACTGTCCATGGCGCTCAACGAGTTCGAAGGCACCGTCATGCTGGTCAGCCACGACCGCGCTTTGCTGCGTGCCGTGTGTGACGAGTTCTGGATGGTGGGCCGTGGCAAGGTCGAACCCTTTGATGGCGACTTGGACGATTACCAGAAATATTTGCTGGACGAATCCAAACGACTGCGCGAAGAGGCCAAAAATTCAGCGAGAAATACCGTGCCCACACTCGCGCCTGAAACACCATCAGCGACCATCGCCAATATGCCAAGCGACCAGGCCAGCGCTGTATCCGCCCTCACAACACCGCCAGCTGCCAAGCCCACCGCAGCAGCCGCAACACTGCCCGGCACTCCAAGCCTGAGCAGTGCCGAGCAACGCAAACTTGAAGCACAAAAGCGACAGCAACTGGCCGCGCAAACCAGGCCTCTCAAACGCGAGCTGGAACAAAACGAGCTTCGCATGGCCAGCATCGACGCCGAGAAAACGCGCCTTGAGGCGCTGCTGACCACACCGGTATCGCCAGCCGAGATGGCCGATGCGGGCCGCCGACTCAAATCTCTGGCCGATGAAGTCACCGACCTGGAAGAGCGCTGGTTGGAGCTGACATCTTTGCTCGAGGAAGCCACATCGACAGCGGTGTGACCCCTCGGCCTTGAAACCCCAATGCAGATCTTTGTCTGACCGGATCTATTGGGCGCGGCAAACGTTGTCGTAGAGCTTGTAGCGGCACTGCCAAAAACTGCTGTGGCTGCGCTTGTACAGCACCAGTTCGCCGTCGCGCAGCGTTTGGATGCGGGCTTGTGTGGGCTGCAGCTTGTTAGTTGACATTTGAAACGACACTGCTGGTGCAGCGCTGCCGACTGCGTGTGTCAGCGTGGGGTAACTGAGCTGCGTCTGCTTCACACCCGCACCCACTGTTGGGCACTGCATTGCAGCTTTACTGATTTTTTTGCAGTGTTGAGACAGCGCCGCAAGTCAATGCCATCACAAAAGGTGTGCGACGAGTATGCAACGGTGTGCGAAAAACAAAAAACCCCGTAGTCTTTAGTAAAACTACGGGGTGTAATTGGTGGGACCAGCGGGGGTCGAACCCACGACAAACGGATTAAAAGTGCTGAACTCTGTAGCACTATTCAAAACATTATCAACAGGTCGCAGCGTGACAAAAAAGTGGTGTGCGAGTTTTTGTGCTGTTTCAACGGTGTCAAAACTGCTGACTTGCTCTGAGGGTATTTTAACTATGCCTGTCATTGATGTCTCCATCATTTTTCAAATCACTATATTTCTCAGCCATAACCCGCTGTTTTTGCGTCATTCCGTGCCATTTCAGCGTCATTACACGATGCTGAGCAGGCCAACACGCAAGCCTTTAGCGTTGTTGCTGCTGCTTTTGCCTGCGTAGGTTTTCACGCTGTTGTCGTTGGCGTTCTTGTTCTTGCTTGAGTTGCTGCCTGCTGCGTTCCACGCCCTGCTTCAAGCCATGTATGCGTGCCTGCGGCAGCGTCATTGGCGGTTTTGGTTTGATGGGTTTAGTAAGTTCAGCAATACGCATCTTGTATTTACTCACCCACCGTTTTAGAAAAAGCACGGTTTTTCACCCACCCAATACAGCGTGACAAAAAACCTGCATTTCAATAAACCATACCCTGCCACCCCCAATCCTTACCCTCCAAAACCCTCACGCAGTTTGTTAGCTGCAGCTTCAATCTGTGCATCCAACTCACCAGCCAGCACAGCACCCTTCAGCAGTTCCAGCGTGGGCACCAAATCTTTCTCTGTGCCCACTTCCACTGCCCATTTGCCCTTTGCCAGTTCCAGCACCTTCGTCCCATAACGCACACTCAAAACCAACTTGCCGTTGTCAGCGACAAACCACCATTGCTTGATGCGTTTGGCTTGCTCAACTTGGATGCGTTGTCCAGTGTCGTTTTGAACGACAGAGCGAAAGCGTGTGGGTGCGAATGTCGTGCCCGCTTGCTGTGACTTTGCCAACTCTGCCTGTTCCCATAAGCGTTTTGCCAACTTGTTTCTGCGTTGTTGGACGGGGCTCATTTGCGTGGGCTTCTGTGCCGCTGTCAATTTCAAACCTGTCAGTGCTGTCATTGCGTTGTCCTTTCTGTATGGCAATGGACTAACTTTATTTTCAGACTGTGGGATTGGACAACCACCCAGCATTGAATCGCCCCGGATTTTGAGGAGGCTCCACACTTTGAGAAGATGGAGCCATGAGCAAGAAATCAAACCGTTTTTCACCCGAGGTGCGCGAACGCGCTGTCCGCTTGGTGCTCGAACA
>JAIXOZ010000106.1 GCA_027486495.1 Comamonadaceae bacterium
CCACTTACTACGCACGCGACAGTGGCATAGGCGAAACCTTGTTGTGGGCCATGTCGCAAAAGCCGAATCTTTCGGTCGCGCTCATCGGTTTGGGCGCCGGAACCTTGGCCAATTACGCCCGGCAAGCCGATGCTTACGATTTTTACGAGATCAATCCTGCTGCGGTTCGATTTGCCCAAGAATGGTTTGACAACCTGGCGACTTGCAAGGCGCGCGAGCAAAATATTTTGCTGGGTGATGCACGGTTGCGCATGGAGCAGTTGCCCAAAGACAAGCTTTATGACGTGATTGTGTTGGATGCGTTCACCGGCGGATCGGTGCCCATCCATCTGCTGACGCGGGAAGCCTTTCAGATTTACCGCGATCACCTCAAACCTGATGGCTACATGGCCATCAACATCACCAACGCCTACCTCAACCTGTACCCCGTTGTGAAGGCGCAGTCAGAGGGCTTGGGGATGGCGTTTCGTCACAAATACCAAGCGGCTGACGAGGTCCGCAATGTGAGAAGAAACTTGCACTTCATCATGACCCAGGACCACGCTTACTTGAAAGCCTACCCTTCTGTGAGCCGCGAGGTGCGGGATGAGGCGGGCCGTTTCCTGAGACATGAACCTCTAGACCAACCCGGTTTGAGGTTGTGGACTGACCAATTCAGCAGCATTGCGCCCATTGCCAAATAAGGCCTGTGCTGGTGTGTCAATGGACAATCGCCAGAGCACCGCGTAGCAAGGGCGCCATCTGATTCACAGGCGCGAGTCATAAGAATGGGACTTTGGCGAAATCCCGCGCCCACTGAATCTTAAGCGCCAGGCCTACTTTCCGCCGTCGATTGAAATCGTCTGCCCGCTGATCCAGCCAGCTTGTTCTGAGGCAAAGAACAAAACCCCATTGGCAATGTCTTGCGGCGTGCCCAAGCGCTTAAGGGCAATGTTTTTTAGCAAAGCCGCCTGTCCGGCCTCGCCCATGGCCTCCCATTGCCTCTCAGTGTTAGCGTTGGAGCGTACGAATCCGGGTGCGATGCAATTGACCGTGATGCCCCATTCGCCGAGTTCATGTCCGAGCTGGCGTGTCAGGCTCACCAGCCCTGCCTTGGATGCTGCATAGGCCTGGATGCCGGTGAGGGTGATGGTCAGACCGGCCCCGCTGGCGATGTTGATGATCCGCCCACGCAGGGCGGCCTTCATGCCAGGAGCGACCGCCTGGCACAAATAGAATGCGCCGCTCAAGTTCACGGCAAAGATGGCGTTCCATTGCTCCGGCGTCACCGCCTCAAGGGCTTGTCCAACTTGCCCAAGCACACCCCCAGCGTTGTTCACCAGGATGCCAACAGGAGGGCCGGCTGCGCCGATCTCTGCCACCAGTGCTTGTACGGCCTGAGGCTGCGTGATGTCCAGAACACGGGCTTCGCACCATCCCCCTTCGGCTACACACAAATGTGCAGTTTCAGCCAGCTCATGCTCTACGATGTCCAGCGCCCATACGCGAGCGCCATGGCAGGCCAGGGTCTGGCAGATCGCACGGCCAAATCCGTGCGCCGCGCCTGTGACGATGGCCGTCTGACTTGACAGGTCAATGTGCATGGCGATGCGATCAGGTCGAGGTGGCAGGGGCGCTTTCGCACACTGCAATCAATTCGGAAAAAGTGTCTGAAGACATCGGTTTGCTCCCGTCCTCGATGGCATGAATCAGGGCCACCAGGCAACGGATGGCGGGCGTTGGCACGCCGACCTCGCGCCCGATCTCTGCAATGACTCCGATTTGAGGGTCGACCTCGGTCTTGCGTTTGCGCACCGCCAGATCGCGGTAGATGCCGGAGTGGGTCTTGGCTGTGTAGCGGTTGAATTCAGCCAGCGCCGCAATCGACGAGCGTGCCCCAGCGTCGGACGCACCCGGCGCGAAACAGGCGGGATCAAACCCGTTGAACCCAATGGGCACAACGTGCCGTGCCGCAGCCACCGCCATGACTTCGCGAGCGAGCCGGTCGAACACCACAAAACGCTGCGGGTCCTCAAAATTCGCGGTCATCGAGTCGGTGGTCAGCGCAGTGGCAAACAGCATCGCGCCGTAAGCGAGCTTGCCCCACAGATAACCCCAGATATTGTCGGTCAGCACCGCAGCGGGCTCGAAAATGGCGAGGTCGCGGTGCATCTGCCGCGTGCGCTCACGGATACTGCCGTCGATCTCGCCTACGACCACGGCGGCGCGGTTACCAAACAAAATTTCACCAGGACCCAGCCAATCAGCCCCGTAATTGACAAAGCACCCCATGGTGCGCTCGGCGCCTGCAAGGCGTGCAATCGTCAACTCATTCAGGCCGTTTTGCGCAGAGAGAACAAAGCCATCTGGCGCCAGATGCGGCAGCAGCATGGCCATGGCGTCTTCGGTTGCCTGCGCCTTGACTGCAAGAACGATGGTTCTAAAGGTACCGCGCAGCTCTTGCGGCGTGACACAGGGCACGACTTGCCTGAACTGCTCAACCGGGCCGCTGATGTTCAAGCCCGAGGTGCTGCAGGCCGTGGCATGCTCGGCCACGATGTCCACCATCTGGACAGGCAGACCCGCACGGGTCCAATAGGCCCCCAGCACGCCTCCGATGGCCCCTGCACCCCAAATCAGAATGGGTTCACGCTGTGGCGTCATCATGCTTTTCCCATGTTGTGCAGTTCGGCATGGGTGGCCACCGTCATGTCACCCTCGGTTGTGATCCAGCCTCGGTACATGCCCAGCGTGTTGTAGGGCGCGAAGGGGTTCCCAGTGGCACCGAGCGTGACCATGCCCGCACCGATTTTGTGACTGGCAAGGGTATCGAATACCAGGGCATTTGCCGCATCTTGCAGTGCCTGCCCGCCGTATTGCATGCGCGCCGCAAGATCGTAAGCGGCCACCCGGCGAATGAAAATTTCTCCCTGCCCGGTGCACGACACCGCGCAAATGCCATCTTGTGCATAGGTGCCGGCACCGATGATGGGGCTGTCACCGATCCTGCCGGGAGGTTTGTTGTTGAATCCGCCAGTGGAAGTGCCTGCCGCCAGGTGCCCGTGGGCATCACGCGCCACAGCGCCTACAGTGCCGTGCTTTTCCGCTTCGGTGGCCGGAATGAACGCACCAGACTGCGCGCGCTGCTGGAGCAAGCGCAGGGCGTCTATGCGGCGTTGGGTGGTGAAGTAAGACGGATCCACCATGGAGAGGCCGACGCTGGCCGCGAACTCGTCTGCTGCATCGCCGGCCAGCAGCACGGCTGTTGCGCCATCGAGCACAGCGCGCGCGGCCTCAATCGGGTTGCGCACCCTGCGCACCATGCACACCGCGCCTGCGGCCAGGTTGTTGCCGTCCATGATGGCGGCATCCAACTCATGCTCGGCGAGTGCCGTCAGCGCAGCACCATGTCCAGCGTTGAAGTGCGGGCTGTCCTCCATCACGACCACCGTAGCCTGCACGGCATCCAGGGCAGTGCCACCGCTGAGGAGAATTTTCCAGCCCGCGCGCAAGGCCAGTGCCATGTGTTCACGGCTTTCGGCCCAATCCGCTTCACTTTGCAGGCTGCGCTCCAGCGTGCCACAACCTCCGTGCAGCCCCAGTGCAATCCCAGCCATGATTTATCTCGCGGGCTTGATGTTCATCGCCAGCGTGTCTTCGTCCACACGCGGCTTGATGGTGACTTTGCTCTTTTGCATCGCCCAGGCAGAACCCACAGCAACAATGGGCAGGCGCTGCTTGTCTTTATCAACCAGCGCGTTGGCGTCTTCGAGGAATTTGCGGCGCTTGGCAACATCCATCTCGATGGCAGCAGCTTGCAAGAGCCGGTCCATCTCGGGGTTGTTGTAATTGAGCACATTGAATGCGCCCATTTTCTTGTCGTTCGAGTGCGCCAAAGACGACAGCGTGTAATGCGCCTCGCCAGTCAGCGTGCCCCAGCCAGACATCGACATCGAAAAATCTCCTCGGGTGCGTGCCGGGAAAAATACAGCGGCGGGTTGTGCGTTGGGTGTGGCATCAATGCCAATCGCCGCCAGCATCTGCGCAATCGAGGTGCCGACCTGAGTGTCCCCGGGCAGCCTGTCTTTGGTGAAAGAGAACTGGATCTTGAAACCATTCGGGTAACCCGCATCGGCCATCAGTTTTTTGGCAGCCGCCGGGTCGAACTTGGGCTCGGGCAACGACTTGTTGAAGCCAAAGATCGACGGTGTCACCATTTGGCCGGCAGACTTGCCCAAGCCTTCCATGGCGAATTCGACCAAGCTTTTGCGGTCAATTGCCAGATCAATCGCTTGGCGCACGCGCAAGTCGAGCAGCGGATTTTTTGCCAGCGGAGAACCGTCCTTGTTGCTGGCGTTTTGCAGCTTATCGCGCATGTCGAGTTCGACATTAAAAACATAGACCGTGTCGATGGTCTGCACGTTGAGTTTCGTGTCGCGCTTAAGGGTGTTCACGTCGGTGGCGGGCACGCGGGTAATCAGGTCAAGCTGACCGGCCTTGAGCTGGGCCACTCGGGCCGCATCATTGGCAATTTCCTTGCGCACGTGACGAGCCCAGGGCTCCTTCGGACCCCAGAAACCGTCAAAGCGGTCAAGCACCAGATCGCCCTTGGGTTGCCAAGACACGAATTTGTAAGGGCCGGTGCCAACCGCAGCCTTGCCCGAATTGAAGGCCTCGTTGGCGTTGTCCTTGGTCAGGCCCGCCGCAGCTTTTGCCGAGACGATGAACAGACGGATGAAGTCGTTCGGCAAGGTCGGAGATGCGCCGTCGGTGATCACCTGCACAGTGTGGGGATCGATGATTTTGACTTCCTTGACGCGGCGCACGTAGATCGTGGTCGGGTTGGGTCCTGACACCATCGGAATGCGCTCAATCGAGAATTTGACATCTGAGGCGGTGAAATCCGAACCGTCGTGGAACTTCACACCCTTGCGCAGCTTGAACTCCCACGTCGTGTTGTTGATGGCCTTCCAGCTCTCGGCCAAACGTGGCTCGATCTCCAGGCCATCGCCGGACCACACCAGTGTGTCGAAGACGTGCTTGAGTGATTCGGCGTGCGTGCCGGTGGCGGTGAAGTGCGGGTCAATCGAGTCGGGCCCCCCGCGCACGCCAATGGTCAAAGTCTGGGCGCCCGCCGATGTCAGCAAAGCGGTGGTGCACAAGACGCCTGTCAAAAAGGAACGCATGGTGAAACTCCTGTTGAGGTTTGTCACGCGCATGCCGCGTGACTGACAGGTGCGAATTTAAGCCCGAGCTTCTTGCGAGTCAATACCTTTTGGAACTAATTTGACAAATTGGCCCATGCACTGATTTCGCACGGACTTGTCGAGCAAAAATCATGAATACGCAATGTGGAAAGCTGAAAATGCCGGTTGCGGTGATAAGAAAACTTGGTACCATACGAGGATTCTCACCTCTAAGTTGTTCATTTTGGAACCAAATAAGCTACTCGCAGCAAATGACCCAGCTGAGTCTGAAACGGGCTCAGGTGCCATGCTCGTGCGACACCGGCTCGATGCGCTCACCCATGCACGACTCTGGCGAAACCCCTGCGGCTTTGCTGCGCGCTTTAACTACCTCAGCCTGCGATACAACACGCCGCTTTATGGCTGGGTCGAAGAGCGCTTTGGTCTGGCACGCGCCGAGTTCGTGATTCTTTACAGCTTGGGGCTGTTCGATGGCGTGACCGCCAGCGAGATCGCTGCCTCCACTGCGTTTCCGAAGAACACGCTGAGCCGGGCGGTTAACCGAATAGCCAAACTGGGCCTTATTGCACGCAGCGAAGCCCGAACCGACCGACGCCAGCAAAATTTGAATCTGACCCCCGCCGGCCAGGCCATTCTTGACGAAGCGATGCCCCGCTTCATGGCTTTTGAAGAAGAAATGCTGTCGCCCCTTAGCTTGGTCGAGCGCGAAACGCTTTCGGTTTTGATGGCCAAGGTTGTGCTTTCTATGTTTGACAGCCAGCTGCAACCCTCGGCCGAACCGGCCCAACCCTGAAGGAAATACCCATGAGACTTGCCGACATGAACTGGATGCAGGTACAGGAGCACGTCAAGCACGATCAACGCGCCGTGTTGCCACTGGGTTCGACCGAACAACATGGCTACCTGAGTCTGTGCGTCGACCTCATTCTGGCCGAGCGGGTTGCCATCGACGCCGCAAAAACCATCAACGTGCCGGTCTATCCGACCATCAACTATGGCTTCACGCCCAGCTTTGTTGACTATCCGGGCACAGTCTCTTTGCGCCTGTCCACGCTGTGTGCGCTCATGTGCGACATCCTGGACCACATGGTGCGCACCGGCTTTCGGCAAATCGTCATCGTCAATGGCCATGGTGGAAACGGTCCCGCACACGGCGCCATTTTGGAGTGGCTCGACCGCAACCGGGGCGTGCAGGTCAAGTGGCATAACTGGTGGAATGCGCCCCGCACCTTGGCCAAGGTCAAGGAAATCGACCCATTGGCCTCGCACGCATCGTGGATGGAAAATCTGCCTTGGACCCGGCTGGCCAACGTGACCATGCCCACCGAACGCAAACCGATGATCGACATCGAAAAATACATGCGCGTCGATCCGGCGCAAAAGAAGATGCTCATTGGCGACGGCAACTTCGGTGGCATGTACCAGCGTCCAGACGAAGAGTTGATGGCGATGTGGGATGTTGC
>JAIXOZ010000105.1 GCA_027486495.1 Comamonadaceae bacterium
CCGGCATCCACCAGTTTGTCCAGGTCAATGCCAGTGGCAATGCCCATGCCGTGCAGCATGTACACCACGTCTTCGGTGGCCACATTGCCCGTGGCACCCTTGGCGTAGGGGCAGCCACCCAGGCCCGCGACCGAGGACTGGAAGTTCCACACCCCCATTTGCAGCGCCGCCAAGGTATTGGCCAGCGCCTGACCGTAGGTGTCGTGAAAATGGCCGCAGATGTGGTCGATGTCGAAATGCTGCAGCGTGGCTTCGATGGCCTTTTGCACCTTGAGCGGCGTGCCGGTGCCAATGGTGTCCGCCACGTCCACGCGCTGCACGCCAATTTGCTTCATCAGGCTGGCCAAGTGCGCCACATTGGCAGCGGGCACCTCACCTTCGTAAGGACAACCCACGGTGCAACTCATGGCCCCACGCACCGCGATGCCGGCCGCCAACGCCGCCTGCACCACGGGTGCAAAGCGCTCCATGCTTTCTTCGATCGAGCAGTTGATGTTCTTCTGGCTGAAGGCCTGACTGGCCGCACCAAAGACCACAATCTCGTCGGGGCGCGATGCCACCGCCGCTTGGTAACCCACCCTATTGGGCGTGAGCACCGAGTAGCGCACACCGGCTTGGCGCTCAATGCCCGCCATCACAACCGCGTTGTCGGCCATTTGCGGAACCCACTTGGGGCTGACGAAACTGGTGACCTCGATCTCGCTCAGGCCTGCCGCCTGCAGGCGGTGCACCAAACCGATTTTGACCTCGGCAGGCACAGGCAGCTTTTCGTTTTGCAGGCCGTCGCGGGGGCCGACGTCGATGAGTTGAACGCGGGAAGGAATATTCATGGGGTTCTTCGGATGTTCAATAGCCGCGTTGGTGATCAACCACGCCGTTGATCGACTCGCCGCGCTGCAAAGCTTGGATTTTGCCCATGATTTGCGCGATACTTTCTTGACGCAAAGTGCGCGCCGAGGTATGGGGCGTGACAGTGATTTTCGGGTGCTTCCAAAACACATGGTCGGCGGGCAATGGTTCGGTACGGAACACGTCGAGCGCGGCACCCGCCAGGTGACCGCTGTCGATCAGGGCCAAGAGGTCTTCATCCACCAGGTGCTTACCGCGTGCCACGTTGATCACGTAGCCGCCTTTTTGCAGCTGCGAGAGCGTGTCTTTGTTCAAGATGTTTTCGGTTTCGGGGGTGAGCGGCATCAGGTTGACCAGCACGCGTGTGGCGGCCAGAAAATCAGGCAAGGCCTGCGCCCCGCTGAAGCAGCGGATGCCCGGCAGGTCTTTGGGGCTGCGGCTGTAGCCGTTGACGGAGAAGTCAAACACCTGCAGCGCTTTGGCCACCCGCTCGCCCAGCACGCCCAAGCCCAGCACGCCGACTGCAAAGTCGGTGCGGCTGCGCGGTTTGCGGTAAGTCCATTTGCCCGCTTGGGTGTCGGCATCGTAGCCATCAAGCTCCCGAAAATGCCGGATCACCGCATGGCACACGAATTCGGCCATTTGCACCGACATCCCCGCATCGTCCAGCCGCACGACTTTCAGGCTGGGCGGCAGTTTCAATTGCAGCAAAGCGTCCACGCCCGCGCCAAGATTGAACAGGGTTTGCAGACCGGTTTGCTCATCGATGAATTGCTGGGGCGGGGCCCAAACGATGGCGTGATCAGCTTGCGCGGCTCCCGGCGTCCAAGCATAAACCTCGGCGTCAGCAAAGGCTTGTTGAACGGCTTGCACCCAAGGCTCAGGGGGCTGGCTGTCAAAACAGATGGTGATTTTCATGAAGTGATTTTGTCAGTAAGACCAAGTCCACGTTGTCGCACCGGCGAACCACGACGGTTGGCCTTCGCACATCGTCGCAGCTGAAGCTCCGACCTGCAAGAAATCAAGCAGCCAGCTTGAGCAGCTCGGCACCATCGGCCACCTGATCACCCGGCGCGTACAGCAGCTCGGCCACGGTGCCGTCTTGGGGGGCGCTGATGGTGTGCTCCATCTTCATGGCCTCCATCACCGCCAGGGCTTGACCCGCTTTGACCTTGTCGCCCGCCTTGACGGCAAACGACACAACCTTTCCGGGCATGGGGGCCGTCAGGCGGCCGCCTTCTTCCGCGGCTTCACCAGCATGGGACAGAGGGTCGAGCAGGCCAATGCGGGTGGAGCCTTGGGGCGTGAACACATGGCGGGTTTCACCTTGCGCATGCACCGTGCTGTGGATGCGTGCGCCATTGAACTGCACCCACAAACCATCGCCTTGGGGCGTGAACTGCAAAGTGCCTTGTGCGCCCTCCCCCACTTGCAACAAAAGCTGCGGGCCATACGTCAAGACGGCACGCACAGGCTGGCCGTCGTATTCGAGTTCAAAGCGGCGGCGCGTGGTGCCGTGCGACTGCCAGCCATCACGGCGGCTGAAGGGGTCAGCGCCTTGCGCCTCAGCTTCTGTGCGCAATGCGTTGGCGATCACCGCCGCTGCAGCGGCCTGCAGGCCAACCGGGTCTTGCTTGAACAGCACGGCGCTTTCGCGCTGGATGAGTGCGGTGTCGAGCTGCGCATTGGCAAATGCGGGCGAGCGCACGACATGGCGCAAGAACTGCACATTGGTGTTCAGGCCCACGATGTGAGTCTGCGCCAGTGCGGTGTC
>JAIXOZ010000024.1 GCA_027486495.1 Comamonadaceae bacterium
GCATGTCGAGGTTCTGATCCTCGTTAATCTTCGGAAAAAAAACTAACTGCAAACGACGAACGTTTCGCACTCGCCGCTTAATCCGGTGAGCCTTGCAACAGTTGGCCGATAGGCTGGGTTAGGGTGATGTGGGGGTTAAACCCCTCAAAGTCCTAGCTGCAAGGTAAAACATATGGGCTGGCATTACCTCGGGTACCTTGAGGTGGTGTGAGAAAAAAGGGTACTGGCTGGGTGTTCAGCGTGTCGCTGCGCGGTTCATTTGGCGAGACTCAAATCAGACGACTACACATGTAGAACTGTACGAAAAAGACTTATGGACGCGGGTTCAAATCCCGCCAGCTCCACCATTCACAAAGGGGACAGACTTTCTCTGTCCCCTTTTTCTATCGGGCTGTAGCCCAGTATTGGCGGCATTCCTCGCATTTGCCTTGAGGATGACTGGCGTCAATTTCTCCCCAAAAGTTTCATTTTTCAGCTCCGAGATCTCGGATTTTTCTACGTTTTCTCTGTTTTCTTGAGGATGCATCCTCAAGACGAAACTAGGATTCATGCGGGTTCCAGCGCGATGGTTTGATGTGATTGATGGGTGGCGTGGTTGACTACCGCATTTTTCGAGTCATCCTGTGGTGGTGCTGTCTTGGTTGGCGAACCCACTTTATCCCTCATAGGTTTTTCATTTTTGAGATGCATCCTTCAAGGGTGCGCTGGCGTTCTAGGATGGCGAAAAACAGTCGCAGCGTATTAAACGCATCGATATCAGCGCGGTGGGCTTTGCCCACGAACTGCAGCTTGTAGCGCGCCATGGACTTGGACAAGCCGCCATGCTGAATTGTGGCAGTGCGCGTTCGAGCCAATGACAGCAATGTGGTCCAAGTCTTGACATCAATCCAACGACGGCCGAAATGATGAAACTCGATCTGCGCTTGAGCAAATGTCCGTAGCAGGTCGGCCGAGTCCCCTCCACCCCACGTGACAGGATTGACGAATACCTCTTGCTCACGGAGTAGATCCCCAAGCTCTTGCGCACATTGCGCGAGGCTCACGCCTGCACTGCAGTCTTCATTGGTGATGCCCGTGAGCTGTGTAATGAACTCGCTGATGGGCTCATCCACTTGCAGATTCCATCGTCGGACAATGAAATGTTGCTGGTTTTGCGCAACGCTACCGATGGCAACGCCGACTTGGATGATGGCCCCACTGGGCTGGTTGTATTCAAGGTCCAACGCCACATAACGCTGCCTGTCTTGCTGGGTGACGCTGTGATTTTGATCGTTCATTTTGGCCTCCGTTGACAGAGGGGCCATATTGCCATTAAGTCCGGAGAAGGTCCGATTCAGTCTGGAAGCAGACCCTGAGTTCTAGTCGGCTGGCAGGCAGCATTCGGCCAGGAGCGGGCGTAGCTGAACGTCCGCTAGCGGCATTCGTTGGGCTTGAGCTGAGCCAAGTGAGTGTTAGCATGAAATCCACCGTCATTTCGCACACCAAGCCTCCCATTCAGCCGCTTGAGCGTGTGTAACTGGGAGGTTCAACGGCTGACAGAGCCTGCCAAGCTCAGTCCAATGTGTGTAGACTGCTGTTAAACATCACAGTTTCGGATGCTGTTCGTTGCATGTAACGTTCGCCCGGATACTCTCACTCGATCAATTTATAGGGTGGACTGGAGAACCAAGAATGACTGAGGCTACGCCATGGCTTAAGGCGATGGAAAACGGAGGCCTGGGCGAGGCGCGTGCCAAGGCATTCCTGATGGATCGGTTTTGGGTGCTCGAACGCTCGGTGGACATCGAAGGCGCCGACTACTTGGTTCAACGGCGCCTGACGAGGCAGAACTTCATGGACCGCGACCCTCCTCGGCTGGGTGTGGTTCAGGTGAAGTTCATCCAGGATGGGGGAACGAGCATTTCTATTCATAAGTCGTATGTTTGCGACGACAAAGGCTCGCCATTCAACGAGTTTTTCCTTCTTGTATTCACCGGCCGCGAAGACAACGAGAAGTCCTATTTGCTCTCGGCAAAGGAAATTGTCGGCACTTTCAAGGAGGTGGTCGACGGCACTCGCACGCTTCTTCGCTTGAGCGGAGCCAAGCTTCTCGCCAGCAGCAACCATGAAGTGACCCACAAAGGGCAAGCGCTTGACCGGATAGAACACGCGTTGCGAAACGCTGACTTCCTAGCCAATCGGCGATTTCTTGGAAGCACGTCCTACTTGGAGATTTCCCGCGATCACATCGATGAGGACTACCTGAAGCCGCTGGAAAACTCGTACTGTGACCTTCAGAAGGAATTCTTCGAAATTAAAAAGAAGCTGCAATCCGCTCTGTTTGATATCGAGGAGGTGGCGGATGCGATGCGACGGATCTTGGCATCAACCGATCCAATCGATGCCTTTCGAATTTACGAGGACGAGATTACCCAGCACGTGGACGGCTCTGGACGGCTCGATTTGGGTAGGCCAAGAGACATCTTCGATGAGGACTTCATCGAGGCTGCGAGGAATCACACAGCTAGGTTGATGCGGCTGCGAGCGCTTGGGATTGAAGGCACCTATTTTGCGTTGCTTCGCGATTGTGAGCGGAGCCTTCTGGCGCAGTTGACCGCCCCTTCGTTCGACAGCTGCATTCAAACAATCCAAGTCACCTTAGCCTATGACCGCGAGACATTACGCGATCCGCATGTCGAGATCTGCCGAGGTGCGACAAGTGACACGACACCGCATGTGTCGGTATCGACAAAGGGTAGGCAGGTCGCGTTTTTCGACCTCAAACGCACGCTGCCTCGCTTCGCTGGAACGTCTTCGACTGACGCCGTGGAACGCGAGAACCTCGTACGGGACGAGCTTTGGCGTATTCGACGACCTCTTTTTGATGCAGTGGATCGCGTGTACCTCGGTGAAGACTTGTGATTTAGCGATGCGAATGACTGGTGGATTTGGTGTGAATACCCGACATTCGTAACCGCCAACTACAACCCTTACACATGCCTTCGCCCGTCCGCGGAAGCCGCAGGAGAACGGGATCTTGGCTACCGGCTGTCTACAGGCGCACCAAGCCGCCGAATTTCACCCGACTTCGGTGTCGCTGTGATTTCCTATCGCTCTTTTCTGACAAACGGCGTGGCATAGCCGAAGTATTCATTTTGAGCCGTTCGTTGCACATCCCATCGTCTTGTATGTCCTGCGGGGCGCTCCCGTTGATCGGCATGCGTTAGGACCAAGCGCTTCTTAGTACGAGAAACCCCGACGAAATAGGCGCATCGGTTTTCATCCTGATCACCAAAGAAGATTTCGTTTTCGACGGCCATGATGATGACCGAATCGAACTCAAGGCCTTTGCTTTTATGGATGGTCAGTATTCGTACGGCTTGGTCGTCTGAGAACCGCTCAAGGGATTTGGGTAAGTCAGATTCTTGCTTTAGCAGTTCCTCGATCCTGGCCTTGGTATCGCGAACCACCTCTTTCAACCGATCGTAAGACTCGTAGTCCGGGGAAAGCGACGCCAGTGTTTCGATGCTGACTTGCTTTAGGAATGCGCGAACAAACTCCCACCAGCCGGAGTAGGGCTCATCGACCAGCTCGGCAATGGCTATCTCTTTTCGTTGCTGCTTGATGAGCCGATGAAATTCTTTGCGCGCGTTCGACTGAATCTCTTCATCAGCAAAAGGGATGAGCTGATTCATCAGCCGAATCCAGGCTTTGGGCTCGCGCTGACCATAGAGGCAAGAGAGATAGTCGACGATCAAACGTGCAGCAGGCTCAACCGTGATGTCCTGCATCTGCTGCTCGTTGCGAAAGGGTATGCCGCGTGTCCCAAGTGCCGCCATCAGATGATCGGCGTACAGATCGGGCTGATTACGAATCAGGACGGCGATTTCCGCAGGAGGCAGCTGTTCGGTCTTTATCCAGCTTGCAATCAAGTCCGCGAGGTAATCAGCCTCCTTGCAGCTGTCTTCGAAGCGGCAGGCAAATATCTCGCCTTCGTCGCCAGCAAGTTGCTCATCAGGCATGACGGATGAGGGGTCAAGCTTGCGAATGATCTCGTTCTGCAGTCGAAGTAGTCGCGGCTTTGAACGAAAGTTACGGTATATATTGAGCGGGACGGCGGAAAAGTCGGCAACGAATGCCTGGAAGATGCCATCCATCGCTCCAGCCCAACCCATGATCTTCTGCTTAGTGTCGCCCACGGCGGTCAAACGAATGCTCGTACCTTGAAAAGCGAGCTTGAGAAGATCGTACTGCAGGTTGGTACAGTCTTGGAATTCGTCGAGGAAGACGTCGCTGTAGGTTTGACGGATGGCGTTCCGTGCGACTGCAGATTGCCGCAAAATCTGAATTGCAAATGGCACCAGATCGGAAAACTCAATCAAGGTTCGTGATGGACCTAGCTTTCGATCTGCAATTTTGTAGCCAGCATCCAGCGCATACTCACCCGTCAGCACCGGACGGAAACGATCAATGATGCGCTTGGAAAAAGCGTGAAAGGTATAACTGTCAAACCGCGAGGCAAGGTCGGAACCACAGCGCCGCTTGACTCGCTCTTTCAGGTTGCTACTGGCATCAACCTTGAACGAAATGGCCAGAATCCGTTTTGGATAACGACTGGTCCCAGTGCGCAGCAGGAAGTCTGCCCGTTGTGCAAGCATTTCAGTCTTTCCCGCTCCGGGGCCTGCTGTAAGCGCCAGACTGCGCACCCGCTCCTTGGCCGCCGCCAGTGCATTCGGTTCAAGGGTCAGCCCATCCGCAGGCTTCCAGGCATCGACTGCAATCACTCCGGCAACTCCGCGAGCTTCGCAATGACGGCATCAGCCAATCTGCTTAGCGATGCTGGCATGTCAGCCAGCAACTCTTCATCAGTTAACTGAGCAAGTGCATCAATATGGGCTGCGGGTTTGCTACCAAGCTTGAAGCGCTGATGGTAGGTGCTGAACAGCCTCTGTTCGTCTTTGCTGTACTGACTGGCGTCGTGGTGCTTCTTTCCGAGAACAGCCTTGATCGTGGATTCATCCGGATTCTCTTCCTCGACGTCGTAGGCTTCCGGGAAGGACAGCAGCATGGTGAAGTCCAAATCCATGGGATACGAGAAGTACACATCACGTTTTTCAAGCGCCACAAGATAGTTGTCATAATCCCGGACTTTGTGGGTAGCGTCCTTCCACTTTGGGATTACATGGTCGGCGGGGAGTACCTTGCTCGGCGCATAGACAGCCAGTTGGTCATTGACGTATTTGATTCGTCCCCAGCCAGCGGCATAACGAGCTACATCCAGATCAAGAAGTGTCAAATATGGGATCTGCAAGTTCGACAACAGACGCCAGAAGTGATTGACGTGCCTGCCCCCAAGCGGAGCAATCGTGACAGCGGACTCATCAACCGGCGCTCCTTTGACCTGTAGCAGGCGTGGCAACACAATTTCTTCGCTATCGCCTTCGCCAAGCACGACAAGCCGCGAGAAATAGATCTCCGGAAAGGCTTGTACTGCCTCGCGCACAAACTTGTGGGCTTCATCAGCGGCGTCTGGCAACTGGATGTGCGTGACGCGCGATGTTCGCTCCTGTGTCAGACGCAGATAGCGGATACGTTCTGGAGCAACGCGCCGCAGCATCGACGGTGCGTGGGTCGCAATCAGCGCTTGCGCGTCACCCTCGCTGGTCATCGCGTTGAGAGCATTGACGATCCGTCCAAGGTAGTGCGATGAGAGGCTGTTTTCTGGCTCTTCGGCCGCCACCACCGTAAACACTGGCGGGCGCAGCTTGTCTGCGTCGAAAGAGTCGTCTTCTTCAGCTAGGACAGCGCGACCAATGGCTTGCGAGGACAGAACTAGGGACAGATACAGCATCGACTTCTGACCATCGCTCAGTCGCGAGAAGTCGACCAGCTGCTCGTCATGTCCAGGCGTGAACGACACCGACATGTGTCGGAGTAAAGCTTCAATCTCAGACGCAACAAATGTGAGCTTAGGGTCAGCAAAGAAGCTTCCCCTGTGCAAAGCGCTCCATACCGATTTCAAGCTTGTGCTGAACGCATTGACTGATGGATTGGCAGCCAAGCTGCCGCTGATTTGGTCTGTCAGACCCTTGATGACAGTTCGCTCTGCATCCCAATTCACCGCACGTAGCATGCGCCCCAGCAGTGCATTGGCGCCGTAGGCAATGTGATCTGCGGGATCACGGCGTGCGGGCAGGTAGTGAACGTGGATATGGTTACGTTCAGATCGGGTGACCTGAGCAGTGGTCAGCGGCGAGCCATCTGGATTGATGTCCAGCACATAGACCATGCTTTCTTCAATGTCTCCATCCAATCCCATGGTGGCGGTGAGGCGGAATCGCACGCGCGGTGTGCCGTCGATTTCGTCAAGGCGCATGTGGCCGAAATGAGGAGCTACCGTGCTGTTGTCTTCATCTTCGTCAAGTTCCGGGAACAGGAAGTCGACTTCGATCCATAGCTGACGCTCAGCAGGCGGTGCTGCCTCGCTAAATGGGACATGAAAGTCCGAGCGCAAGATTCGACGCAGTGATGGATCAAAGGCAAACAGACGGCACAGGGCTTGGAGTGCTGCTGTCTTGCCTGAGCCGTTAGGGCCGATGAGGTAAGTAATTTCCTTCAGCCGAATTTCGGTGGGTGCTTCTCCGAATGATTGGAAGTTCGAGAGCCGGATCGTTTGAAGCTTCATTGAATGTCCTCACCTGAGTTTGTCATTATGAGCGGAGTGAGTAGTAAATCCTCGCCGAAGACCGGTCGTTTGGCCGACAACCCTGACCGACAGCAAACGCTGCACTCCAGACCTTCGCCCTTGCAAGTCGCCTAAAGGCTGGAAGCGGCTATCAGGCCAATGGCATCGACGGGCCGTAGCCGACCCAAAGCGCACTTCTTGCATCTTGGATTTATCTCCCATTAGCGGGCATTTGAAGAGGGCTACAAACGCAAATACATCAGATCACCGCAAACTAGTGACACCTTTTGAGCGCGGCAGTCTTTGAAAGCCCCAGCGGTTAGGAGCTTGGAGCTCTACTGGCGAGATTGCGACTGGAATGCCGAATAGAGCCGAGCTATTCGGAAAACATGCATGGTCGCTGCCAGCACCGACGTAAGGGCGTAAAGAAACAGCAGGCATCCAAACGCACCAACAATGCCGTTAAGTAAAGGAAGCCAATCTCGAATAGGGTCTGCAATTGGTGAGTAAAACTGAAATGACTTGACGACAATTGCGACCAATAGCGCAACCGCCTGCACCGTGATGAAGTGAACAAAGTGCGCGCAAAGTGCAACATAGTCATTCACTGCGCCCTTAGTGGCTGGCTCGGCTAGCAGCGACCTGAATTTTTCATCACCAAAACCAATAAAGATGGCAAACCCACCCAGCGTAAAACCTAATAGGTTTGGCAGCACGGCAATGCTTTGATCCCACCAGCCCTCTCCTGCCTTGGACCCGGTTTCCCAGATTCCTGACCAGCTAGGTACAGTCAAAAGTAGCAATACAAAAGCCGTATGCACATAGGGTGATGTAATCAGCTTGACCATGCCGCCATAGGCGTGCCAGTAGTCACTATAGATGCCTGCAACGCTTTTGTATTGTTTAAACATTTTCAAATTAACGCCCCTAAGCGCTGCTGACCCGGCTGAGTACCATTGAAACAGTCTCGATTTCTTCGTTGATAATTTCAGAAATCAATGCTGGTTTGGCCACCGTGGACTCTAGGACTGGTAGGCCACTGTAGTCGTGACCTTCAGACTGCACGTATCCATTTTTGGCTGCAGCCGCTGCTTCATCGTACATATCTTGATCAGGCGTAATTCCGTCCGCAGAGGTCATGACCTCCTCTAATCGGGTTACGTTGCGGCGCTGCATTCTTTCCATTATCCGACGTTCAATCTCTTCAGCATCGTCATTGGGGCGTTTAAACACCATAGTCAGGCGGGAGATGTGGTGGACTCTTAGAACCTCGCTGACTGCGGCAATGTTCGGAACTACCGTTACTTCAACCGTAGGCAGTGCGTGCTTCAGACTAGTGGCTCCAAACAGCTCTTGCAGAAAAACCTCGGCAATGGTTGGGCCCATGCTGGCTTTACGGTCTTTGCTGACGTACCAGAGTTGGTGTGACTTTGGCTTGAATACAAAATGAATGCGATCGAGATTGGGATGAAGGTTACCGGGTATGGCAATGCTCTCTGTTTCGGAGTCTTCGGCAGGCTTTCCTGTGTCGGAATTGAACCAAGGCGCATCGCGGTCAATGTTGGTGAATCTATAAATTTCACCATGCAATTCATCTTTTTGAAGTGCCTCTTTAACGCCGTATATTGCGCCTAGCATGTAACCGTCTGCTCGGCCACGCTCGTGGATATAACGCATACGGTAGGCTTTTTGAAATAGCTCTACATAGCCTTGGGGACTATGGGGCTTGTGCATTGCAATGTTGATTTGCCGGATTTGTATGGCTCTAATCATCTCTTCCCTTCATCCATATTAATTAATTTATTTGATAATTTAACACGTGCCGCAATGCACTGCGGTCAGCCAAACCCGATTCTGAAGATTTGGCTAAGTCCTGAACGCCGCCCATGTGGGTAAATCTTTAAACGCTTTTTTACCACTCGTAGTGCCCTAGTCCGAACCTCAAAGCAGACATTCCCCAACGACTGCTACAAGCAGGTAGCAGACGGCCAGCTGTTTTAAGCGGACGACTGCTTGCGCTGCAAAGCTGCCGGATTTATCCTGATCCGATGTTAGATTAATCTGATGGACTCGGAGGTATGCCTTGGATCTTTTGACGTTGTTGTTTCCACTCCCAAGGTATGGGGTTTGTGTTGAACCAATTCATCGTTAGCCCCTCTGGCTGCCGACCACGAAGGATGCTTTCAACGATTCCGGGGTCGAGTAATGTCAACCGTAGGATTTCATTGACAGTAGCCAAGTCCGTGTTCTCTTTGCGGGCGATCTCGGTGCCGCTGTGAACAATCCCTCGATCAAGCAACCGTTGCCAGTGAAACGCTTTTGAAAGAGCGTTCATCAAGGTCGTGTCAGGCAGTGGACTATTCGGTTCTGTCGCTTTCATTGCGTCTTCCGAAGTGGTGACAATGCAGCGCCCTGATCGCTTGTTGAACTTCAGCGGGATGAATGTGCGGATCTGTTTTTCACAATCGAACGTCGTGACCGGCGTGCCGGTCAGATAGAAATAGTTCACGCAACCTCCAGCTCGAGCAGTTCATGGCCGATCGTATTGGGGGGTGGAGTGCCCATGAGTGCACCCCAGGCTTCGTAACGCCACTGCAAATCGATGCCGTCAGGTGTCACCGTGATCCGTTTTATCAGGGTTCGCACGATGTCCTGCTTGGCTTGCGTGGCCAACTTGTTCCAAATCGTAGCGGTGTTCTTGAAGAACAGGACCATGGCTTCAGGTTCGGAGAGATCAGGGTTGATCACGGAGATCTGTTGCCAATACTGATGCACCATCTGGCCAGATCGCAAGATTTCCAGAACTTGCTCCATCACGGCTTTCTCCATTTGACCGGCAGGCAGATTACTGAAAGCCACAGTGCCTGCGCCCATGTTCTGGTTCTTGTTGACCACGTAATAGCGATACACCTTGCCGCTGGGCTTTCGAGTGGCCATCGGCAGGTAAAGGTCGCCTTCCATCGTGAAAACCATTCCTCGTAGCAAAAAACCATACTGGCACTTGTCTCCCCAGGTGCCGCGAGCCCGCTCTCGGCTGCTCTCTGCCAAGATGGCTTGCACTTGATCCCAGGTGGCTTGATCGATCAGCGCTCCATGTTGCCCCCGGAAATACTCACCCTTGTGGCCAAGTTCGCCCAGGTACATCCGGTTGTGGAGGATTTTGTAAATGGTTTGCTTGCTCAAGGCTTTCCCGTTTTTGCTTTTGGCACCCTGTTCGGCAAGTTGTTTGACCATCTTGGTGGTCGAACGCGATGAGATGAAAGACGCAAAAATCTGCTGGACCAACTGCGCCTCTTCTGGCACCACCATCAGTTGCCGAGATTCCACCCGATAGCCCAGTGGCACTGGCCCGCCCATCCACAAGCCTTTGCGCTTTGACGCGGCAATCTTGTCGCGAATACGCTCCCCGGTGACCTCGCGTTCAAATTGGGCAAAGGACAGCAGAACGTTGAGCATCAGCCTGCCCATGGACGTGGCCGAATTGATTTGCTGCGTAACGGAGCTGAAGCTGACCTTGTGCTGATCAAAAACTTCGACCATCTTGGCAAAGTCTGCCAATGATCGAGAAAGGCGGTCGATCTTGTAGACCACCACGATGTCGATCTTGCCGTCTTGGATGTCTCGCATCAAGCGCTTGAGACCAGGGCGCACCATATTGCCGCCAGAAAAGCCCGGATCCTCGTAGCTGTCGTCCACCCGCATCCAGCCCTCTGCGCGTTGACTGCTGATGAAAGCGGCACCTGCTTCGCGCTGAGCATCGATGGAGTTGAAGGTCTGGTCCAGACGTTCATCCGAGGAAACGCGGCAGTAAACGGCGCAGCGCTTCAGGATAGGTTGTTCGATGACGACGCTCATGACTTTTTGCCTTTCAACCCAAAAAAGGCAGGCCCGGACCATTGAGTACCAGTGATCAGTTTGGCAATGGCAGACAGGCTCTTGTAGTTTTTGCCATCGAACTCATACAGACCATCCGGGAGGACGGTGACTTTGTATTGCTGACCCGCAAAATCACGAAGCAGCGTTGTGCCGGGCAAAACGGCATGCGTGGGAGTAGAGCCGGATTTGATGGCAGAAAGTCTCTCGCCGTAGTCGGCCAACATGGCGCGAGTGGTTTCAGGCAAAGCGCCATAGGTCATCTCTTGCAGTTTGTAGGCCAGCCTTGACTCGATGAACTTGCGGTTCGGATGGGACGGGCGGTGAGGGAAATACCGGTCCCAAAGTGCCCACAGTTCAGACATTTTTTGGGTGGAGAGTTCGGCGATCTGTTCTGTTATTCGACCAGCACGCACGCTGTCCTGGATCGGTGGAGCAGTGTTTTTCAAGGCTGTTTTCCTAAGTTGATAGACGGGTTCGTATTCACGCTCTGGTTTGCATGTAAGTCGAGAAACTCGTCCCTATCTGTCGCGTAAACCTGACTGCGGTGCGTCATAGCGAGTTCCTGGTGCTGACTGACCATGGCTTGTGCAATCAGGTGAGCAATCTCGCGAAGGGTGAGGTAGCCGCTTTTTTCGGCCGGCTCGTTTGCAGTTCTTGCAGTGACAGTTTGGAGGTGGTTCATTCGGGTGGTTTGGGTGACTAGAACTAGCCTGAAATCTTAAAAAACAACCCTTCCAGAGGTAACGTGTTTTGGCGGGCCAATGGGGGCCAAGAACTGGAATGTCTTAGGCAGCAGCGCTTTCAGCAGCCGATACCAATAGCTCAAAAACTACTATTTTTGGGATTTGATGAAACCGTCAAAAGCTGTATATTTATCCAGCAATTGGGCAAAACTCATCCCAAGCCTCCGGTCTTCAGGTCGGGGGTTGAGACGCCTCATTGCCAAAACAAACAACAAAGGAGACAACGAATGAGCCGCACTCAGACCTACGCCGACATCTTGCTGAACCTGCCTGTCGACGACACCCTCAAAACCTTCATCGAGCGCCACACACTGCCTATCCCCGAGGGCTGGATCTGGCATGACTCGATCCAAGCCTCCAAGAGCCTGGTTGGGTTGATTCAGCTGCATCCGAATGTCGCCATGCGTGACCGCATCGTGGCCGGGCTGCATGCCAGTACGCTGCTGGCTCACCCCTTGGGCAAGCAGGCCATGTTTCAGGCCGCGCATGACCGACCAACCGAGTTGATGGGACTCATCGCTTGCAAGAACGACCTGCACCGGGCCTTCTGGCTGTACGTCCATCATCCGGCGTTGTTTGAGGCGGCGGCCGAGATCGAATACCTGGACCACCACGGTCAACAAGCTCAGCAGCACGACTTGGGGCTCAAGGGGACCATCAAGCGTGACGAGGAGTCGATCGCTGCATTCGGTGATGCCATCAAAGGCTTCTACCAGCGGGAGTTGGGGTGTGGCGAGGTGTGCGTGGTCAATGTGTTGGACCGGGCGCGCGGTACGCAGCTGGTCTCCATCCACGCCAAGGACCTGGCCACGGCCAAGTTGGAGTTTGAGGGCAGTCAGCTGCAGCGTAGGGTAGGCAGCCCGAACATCCACATGGTGCTTGAATACGCCCAAGCCACCGGTGTGGCCCGTACCATCATTCGTGGCGGCGCCAAGTACCACGCCATGTTGTGTGAGGCCTTCGCTAGGCACCTGCTTGGTGTGGATGCGGATGCACAGCGGATCCAGACGCCGCGCCTGAACCTGTCCACGTTGCGCTTAGGGTTGAACATTCCGCAGGCGATTGATGACGGATTCGTCGGGTTGCAGGTCAAGAGTGTGACCGTGGTCAGTGGATGCGGACGACTCAAGATGGAATGCACGGCCAATGCGTCCAGCGATCAACGCTGCGTGACGGAACTGCTGCAGGACTACTTCGTTGCTGAGAACCCGCTCGCTCGTGGCTGGACGATTCAGGCTGCTGTTCTCAACTTCTATCTGGCACCGATCCGGGGCAAAAGCCGCTGCCAGGTGGTCAGTGTGGAGATCACCAGCAACGGGCGACTGAACCTGCACAAGTTCGATGAGAAGCTGCGTGCCCAACTTGAGGGCTATCTGGTCCAGTTGGGCATTTTGAAGGCGCAGCAGGTCCTCAAGACAGTATTGGAGCAGGACGAGCCTGCGACCATGGACGGCAACTTGTTCGAGTGAGGTGTGAATGAAGTTGACCCTCAATCAGCAAGCCATCAGCTTAGCCGCTTTGATGTTCGTGCGCGGCAATGCATCCTTTGAGAGCAGCCTGCACGATGAAGAAATTGCGGCCCTACAGGTTCTCAAACAGGTGAAGGCCGTTGTACCCGGTGTGGTCAACAGCCAGGATGCCCTTTGCGCTTTCTGCGGCCTGTACCGTGGACCGATCTTCAGAACGGACGATGGGCTCATGGTGCAGTGCCCGGACTGTGGTCCGTTTGCCCTTGATCCAGCCAGTCAGCGCAATTGGCGCCTGGACGATGAATGGCTGATCCGAAAGTTGCGTGGCGCTCTGGACATCTCGCCACAAGCAACCACCGCCCACATCGTCGATGGCGTGTGGGACATTGGTCGGTACAAGAAGCGGCCGGTGGTGCTGGCTCGCCGCATCGATCTGGTCGAGCGCCAAGGGCTACGAATTTTTAATGGGCCTGAGCCACGCAGCCAAAGCTGGGTCATCACACCACGGCCGTTGGTGCGACAACCATTGGATCCGCTGGCGGGGATGGCTACTTGGTGGCAACTCGAGGACCGGTTTGCCTTGCACGGCCTCGCATTGCGATTGCTCAATCCGGACCAAGGTGAAAAAGCCGATGCCCTGCAAGATGGCATCCCGAGCGTGGCTGTCCATGGGCCGTTCAGTGAAGACTTCGCCTGGGTGCACCTGGGTGACTGGCCGCACGGCCCCATTCGTTTGACCGATGCCCAAGCCCGAGTGTTTGAAGCCCTGTGGGAGCACCGTGATCGGACTCAATCGTCGGAATTCATCATGCGAGCGGCAGGACTCGAAAGCGAAAAGCCAATGGACGTGTTCAAGTTGAAGGCCGCAAACCGAGGTGATCCCGTCTATGAGGGACCATTGCATGCGTACGAGCAACTGGTCAGTCGGCAGCGCAGGCTTGGGCTCTACAAGCTGACTTGGATGGGGGCGTAACTCGCCTCAGACTGTCATCTAACAAGAAAACTGATATCTAACATTGGCGATGTTAGATACATGCACTTCTGTCATCTGGTTCAAGACTGCACAGTGAACGGGTTATCCCTTGGCGTTGTTCTTGGTCTCGCGCTCTGGCGACCATTCATTCATCTCTTGAGCAATGAATTCGGCCAATGGCTTAATTTGGCCTTGGACGCTCGCTGCCTCCAGTGCCTTCATGTAGACATCTCGCCTGCTCATCCGAATCACCGTCCATGGATAGCCGCCGGATGCCAGCAGTGTGTTCATCAGGAAGCGACCGATACGGCCGTTGCCATCGAAGTATGGATGGATAAAGACGAAGAGGTGATGTCCAAGTACGGCGCGAACGCTGGCCTCAGGCTCGGTTTCGATCAAATCCCACAGCGTTTCCAGTGAATCCAGCAAGGCCTCGCTGGGCAGTGGCGTGTGCATCGAATTGCGAATAAAAATCGGACCACGCCGATAACCGGTGAGCTGACTTGCTTCGACGATACCTGCGGTCACTGAGGCGCCGAACAGTTCGGCATACCACTCGTGATGATCGCGCTTGACTACCAGACCTGCGTTGTCCTTTGCCAGTACTTTTCCAATGCTTTCCTTGACTGCCTGAAAGGCTTGGTAATAGCCCCTTGCAGCCAACGCGTCCCGGGTCCTGTTGTGCTGTGAGTCACTATCTGGGTTCCAGTCACCGCTGGCTACGCGCTCGATCAATTCGTCGGTGACGCGATAGCCTTCGATCGACAGGGAGTTGTAGGCGTCAGAAACATAGCGCTCATCAACCTGTGACAGATAGTCGGCACCCTCTTGCTTGATGCCTGGTGAGGGGGGGAAGACATTGATCACATCCTGGCGCCATCCAGCCCACATTGATCGCAGTCGCAGCACATAAGGTGAGCGTTCCTTGCTGGGCGTAATGGTTGGCTCGGCCAATTCAAAGGGATTGACCAGCTTGAGTGTGATCTTGAGCTTGGCGAAAGCCTTTTGAATGTGCTCGGCTTCATCGGGACGTTTGACGAACTCGAATGCAGCGGCCAACCGGCCTGCTGCCGTCACCATCTTGTCGCCAGCCAGCAGCGTCGGTAGCAGTTCGGAGGCATGTCGAACCGTGGCCAGGGCAATCTCGGCCTCACGCGGGTTGTTCACGAAGAACGAAGGCCCGACCAAGCACAAAGCTTCGGCAGCAGGCCAGGCTTGCAAGCCACGTACTTCCACTCGTGCGCTGGAAACCCGGTTTTTGTCCGGATAGACCAGCAGTGAGGTGTTAAAGGGTAAATCCACCTTGGATGTGCCGCTGTCGATCGTGACGCATGTGACTTGTCTGGGCACGGTGGTGTTGCCCGTGTGCAGCATCAGTGATGCCTCCGGGTTCAAGCAGTACCGTTTGCCAAAGCGCTTGCCCAGGTAGCCTGAAACGAAGGCCCAAAAGGATGCGTACCACGCAGTGGTGTCTGCGTCGTTGTCGCTTGGGCTGCTACAGATGTACCACCCCTTCATCACGGGTCGCAGAAACCCCGTCTCGACCAACAGGATGCGCTGCTCGTCGTCCTTAAGGTCTGAGGCTTCGACAACGCCGTCGTGCTTTTCCTGAAGCCGCTTAAGGGTTTTCAGTGCAGCGACGAGCGTCGGATTGCCCTTGGGCTTGCCGCGTGATGAGTTCATAAATCTACTTTGGTATTTCCGTGAAGGTTACTTTACCATTGATCTGAAAATTACTTTGTTATTTTCTATAAAAATACTTTGATATTGCTCTGAAAATTACTTTGCTTTTTGGAGTAATTCAGAGAGCCAAGCCATGAGTGATCGGCACTTGCATGCACCCCTTCATCGGTCCCGCCAGCTTGGATGAATGAATTGAATCGCCATCAAAACGCCCCAGTTTCCGGTGTCTTGCGGGGCTTGCGTACACGCTGAGGCAATTTCTCGTCCATCAGGGTTAGGCCGATGGTGTCCTGAGAAGTTTCGAGCAACTGATCTAGCTTGTCGAGTTCCCCGAACACCTGCATGACTCTTGCGAAATGCACCAGTGCAGTTCCTGGGTGGCCAGCTTCCATGCGGCGCACGGTGTGGGTGGACGTGCCAATGCGTTCAGCCAGATCCTGCTGCGTCAGGTGTCGGCGACGGCGCGCAAGCGAGATCGCCTGTCCAAGCCGATCTAGGCTGCGCACGACGGGCAAAGGCGCAGGGGATGAGGTTTTCATGTAAGCGGTGATTTAAGGCTTCTTACGAATCATAGTAGTGCATATATTGACTTTTAAGGTGAATTTCTTCGAACGAAAGAGTTCCGTGCGGGATTAAGGAACTGGAGATATCGCCAAAGTTCCTTAATCAGTTCCTTCTCAGTTCCCTATTGATTTCCTGAAATAGCAGCGTTGTCCCCCAACTCTCTGAAAGGAGTGACCCATGCTGCTAGCAACACCAGCGCTTTCAACGCTCAACCCCCTGAGCGTCATGGCCCCTGAGCCACCAATGCCCCCACGGCAAGTCCTGAGCGAAGCCGATTTGGCCTCGCGCTGGGGCATGAGCCCCAAGACCCTCCAACGTTGGCGAATGGAAGGGCGCGGCCCCCATTACTTAAAGCTGGGCAAGCGGGTGAACTATCCCCTCAATGCCGTGATCGCTTTCGAGAACTGCGTCCAGCACGTCTCCACCTCGCAACGAGCAACTGCCTAAGGAGCCATCCCATGAATCACCTTCAATTGCAACAGGCGGCCTTGCCTGACCTTTCCGAGAGCCAGATCAGCCGTCTGCCCAAAGACCAACTAGCTCATTTCAGCAACGCGGTGCAGCAGCTCCATGACTGGACGCTGCAGATGCGCGGCCGGATCAACCGGGGCATGGAAATCCGCTACGCCGAGCAGATTCGACAGGTCGAGTGTCTTGGCCAGGACGAAGCGGCCAGATTCCAAATCGACGACGGTGACCTGCAGATCGATGTCTCGCAGCCCAAAGAAATCGTCTGGGACCAGAAACACCTGTCTGAAATCGCAGAACGAATGGTCGTTGCCGGTGACCGCGTACAGGACTTCATGCAGGTCCAGTTCTCGGTGGCCGAGCAGGACTACGCCCGCTGGCATCCACTGCTGCGTGCGGCATTTCAGCCAGCCCGCAAGGAACTCATCACCGAGCCCACCTTCCAGATCCGATGGGTAGGCGATGTCCAGCTCTGAGCGCCCAAAGCCTTCATCTTCACCCCAACACCACCAAACAAAGGAGATTTCTCAATGAACCACGACAACCACCACCAGGCTGCATGGTCTGATTTCAATGACGCCGATGCCCAGCAAGGCGAGTTCAACTTGATACCTAAAGGCACCCAGGCCCTGGTGCGCATGGCCATCAAACCCGGCGGCCATGACGACGCCAGCAAGGGCTGGACGGGTGGCTATGCCACGGCATCGGATGAAACGGGGGCAGTGTTCCTGTCCTGCGAATTCGTGCTGCTCATGGGGCCCTTTGCCAAGCGCAAGATCTGGAGCAATGTGGGCTTGCACTCCAACAAGGGGCCAACCTGGGCGCAGATGGGGCGCAGCTTTATCAAGGCGGTACTCAACAGCTCGCGCAATATCCACCCTGATGACAACTCACCTGAAGCACAGCGTGCTCGCCAGATCCGCAGCTTTGGGGACCTCGATGGTGCTGAATTTGCCGCGCGCATCGGTATTGAAAAAGATGGCCAAGGCGAGTACCGCAACATCATCCGGCTGGTGATCGAGCCCGATCACAAAGAGTACGCAGACCTGATGCAGGCCAAGCTGCAACGTGATGGCAGTATGGGTGGAGGCTCTGGCGGGGCCCCAGCGACGGCCGTGCCCACAGCCGCCGCGCAAGCCCCCCAGTCGGGGGCCAGCTACACCCCCCGTCCCGGCAACGTGCAGGGCCGACCTGCATGGGCGCAGTGATGGCGAGGCTGCATGAAGTGCTGGGTGTGTTCCCGTCAGGCCAGAGGTTTTGGGCATGCGGATCTGCGCTTCAAGGTGGGGCATCCCAAGCGATATCCCATCGACTGGATCTTCTGCTCAAGGCGTTGCCAAGATTGTTTCCATCAGCTTTATGCAGCCGGTGTGCGCTTTCTCGAACGAGAGGGCGCATTGCCGACGGGAGTGGGCGTGATCGATCCGACTGAAGCAGAACTCGCCGCCATGCAGCAGTGCCTCAAACCTTTGGGCGAAGCCGCCAGCGAGATCGGAATGGATCGCCCGCTGTCGAGCTACACCCAGCAAGAAGCTCTGCAGCTGATCAACGCCGTGGTCACGACCTATGTCGAGGCAATGGTTCAAGAACACGAACGCAGCAAGTACCCCAGCGTTCGTATGCAACTGGATGCCCAGCCAATCAACTGAGCTGAGCGTCAATCCAACCTTTACAAACCAACTAATGCAGACGGCGAAAGCCGTCTGCAGGGACAACTGTTTTCATGACAAAAACCAAACCAATGATTTCTCCGCAGAGGCAGGCAGGCCATATGGCGGCTGACTTCGCGGAAGACCATCTCGTCACGGCTGACCAGGCCTCGGCTGCACTGAACTTGCCGCTGTACTACTTCATTGACGCCCGCAAGCGCGCTGAGCTGGGAATCCCGTACTACTCGATCAATCGCATGGTGCGTTATCGGATCCGGGAACTTCACAAATGGCAAGTGAGGTACGCCGCCGAGCAGGTCAAGCAGCCAGATGCATCTGAAACAGGAGGTGCGCATGCTTGATTTCAATGATGTCCCAAGCGGCCAAGAGCGCAAGGCAGCTGAGGGCGGCACTGACACGGCGCGTGAGAAAGATGAAATCCGATCAGCCCTCAACGAACAACTGGGTCTACTGGCACTGGATATCTGGCCTTCGGGCAAACGTCGCCAGAACAAGTACCTGGTCGGCGATGTGATGGGTGGTCCCGGCGACAGCCTGGAGCTCCTGCTTTCGGGCCCCAAGACTGGCTTGTGGACCGACCGCGCCACAGGTGAAGGCGGTGACATCCTCGACCTCATCGCCCGTTACTACAACCTAGATGTGCAAGCTCAGTTTCCCCAGGTGCTTGAACGGGCTAAAGGCTGGCTCGGACGCGTCTCGGCTATGCCTGCCAGCGCGGTGGCCGCGAGCAAATCCAAAGCCCCTGCAGTGGATGAGCTGGGACCTGCAACAGCCAAGTGGGATTACCAGGATTCCAGCGGAAAACTCATCGCTGTGGTTTACCGCTACGACCCCGAGCCCGGGCGCAAGGAGTTCAGGCCATGGGATGTGCGCCGCCGCAAGATGGCTCCTCCAGAGCCGCGTCCTCTGTACAACCAGCCGGGCATGCTCAAGGCTGAGCAGGTCGTGATGGTGGAGGGCGAAAAGTGCGCACAAGCATTGATTGATCTGGGTGTGTGCGCCACCACGGCCATGCACGGCGCCAACGCACCAGTTGAGAAAACCGACTGGTCCCCCCTGTCTGGCAAGCACGTCCTGATTTGGCCAGATCGCGACAAACCTGGCTGGCAATATGCCGACCATGCTTCGCAGGCCATCATGCAGGCTGGGGCCAAGTCCTGCGTCATCTTGCAGCCCCCGGCAGAAAAGCCCGAGGGCTGGGATGTGGCCGATGCGGTGCAAGACGGCTTTGACATAGCTGGCTTTCTTGCCGTGGGCGAGCGCGTGCCGGTCGTGCATCAGATCGAAGCACACACGCCCATGCCGCTGGTCGATGGGATCGACTACACGAATGAGGATGGGCTGGCCATGGCCTTTTCTCACCAGTTCGCCGAGGAATGGCGCTACTGCGCACCATGGAGTAAGTGGCTTGTGTGGAACGGCGTGCGCTGGAACATCGACAAGGCCTTGTATGTCATGCACCTTTGTCGCCTGATTTGCCGGGCAGCTTCAGTGCATGCCGATGGCACCAAGCTCAAAGGTCGCTTGGCCAGCTCTGGAACGATCTCGGCGATCGAGCGCATTGTGCGGTCCGAGCCGCGCCACAGTGCCTCGGTCGATGAGTGGGACTCAAGCGTCTGGCTACTCAACACGCCTGGTGGCATCGTGGATCTTCGCACTGGTGCGCGTGGTCCGCATGACCGCGAGCGCCGCATGACCAAGGTGACCACGGCCACCCCGCAAGGGGATTGCCCGGTTTGGCGAAATTTCCTGGTCAACGTCACAGGGGGTGATGACGAGTTGCAGGACTACCTGCAACGTGTGGTGGGTTACTGCCTGACGGGTGACATCAGCACCCACGCCCTGTTTTTCCTGTACGGCACCGGAGCAAACGGCAAGTCCGTCTTCGTGAACGTGATCTCCACGGTGCTTGGCGACTATGCCGCCAACGCTCCCATGGACACCTTCATGGAATCGCGCTCAGACCGGCACCCCACCGATCTGGCAGGACTGCGTGGTGCACGCTTTGTATCGGCAACTGAGACAGAGCAAGGTAGGCGCTGGAACGAATCCAAGATCAAGGCGATCACGGGTGGGGATGACATCACGGCGCGCCTGATGCACCAAGATTTCTTCACCTACAGACCGCAGTTCAAGCTCTTGATTGCCGGTAACCACAAGCCTGCGATCCGCAACATCGATGAGGCCATGCGCCGCCGCATGCACCTGATCCCTTTCACGATCACGGTCCCTCCAGAAAAGCGTGATCCGCTCCTGACCGAGAAGCTCCTTGCTGAGCGCGACGGAATCATGGCCTGGGCCGTCCAGGGCTGCCTGCTCTGGCAAAGCCAAGGTCTGAGCCAGCCCAAGTCTGTGGTGAGCGCGACCGAGGAGTACTTCGAGGCTGAGGACGCTATGGGGCGGTGGATGACTGAACGCTGCAACCTGGGCGTCAATCACAAGGCATTGACGGCCACGCTCTTCAACGACTGGAAGCAGTGGGCCGAACTCAGTGGTGAGTACATAGGCACGCAGCGCCGGTTCTCAGACGCCTTGTTGGCCCGCCGCTTCGAGAAGTGGCGCAACTCCATGGGCGTGCGTGGCTATCAGGGGATCGACCTCAAACAGCCCACCTCTTTGCCTGCCCGGTCCTATCCGTACAACGATGATTGAGAGGAAATTTCAATGAAAAAGATTTCAGATATTAGCTCTTTGACGCAACTGACGAGTCATTACATTGGTTCTTTACGCGGGCGCGTAGACGCGCATAAAGAGAAGGAGTGTTTTGTACCGTCAAAAGCGTCAGACCCATTGTCAAAACCGGACAAGTCCGTTTTTGACTTCCCAGCGGCGCATCGGAATATTTCGTTTGGAGGGCAGGTATGAAGATCCCTCCAGCACGTTACCCATCGCCCCTTGGGCGCATGCAGGCCATTCCCATGGATGTCGAGGCGGCCAAGCGCCAGGGGTGGCGCGAGCAGCACATCCTGGTCGTCTCGGAAGAAGACGAGCGGCTTGACTTCCTGGAGCGCCAGCTCATCCGTTCCATTGGCGAGCGACTATATGGCGATCGGCTTTCTGGCCAGCAGCCTGTGCAGACCAGGGGAGGTGGCCATGGTTGAAGCCTGGACAGTCGAGACGGTGGCCGACCGATTTGTCGATGCGGCCAGAACGGCAAGGCGTCTGCCACGCGTGATGGTGCAGGGCTACGCCAGCACCTGGCCCATAGTGATCCTGCCAAGTGATGCCTACCCGGATCCGCACAAGGTGTACCGTTTACCGCCCCCGTCCCCTCAGGACGTGGAACGCATGCTCGAAGTGATGCGCTGGGTGCAGTTGCTCGAGCTCGATGAGCGGCACCTGGTGTGGATGCGGGCCAAGCGCTTTGACTGGGTGGAGATCAGCAAACGCTTTGCCTGTGACCGAACGACGGCGTGGAGACGCTGGAAGCGGGACATGCAGGTGGTGGCGGATCTGCTCAACAGGCAGTCAGCGCAACTCAAACGGTGAAGATTCGAACCAGAGAGGAAATTAGCGTGTTTTGGCGTGCATGCGCGGCGCAATTCAATTTGAAAAGTGAATGCGCGGTTTTTGAGGCCAAAACACGCTGCAACATTTCGACGATTTGCAGCTACATTTTCATCTACGGTGGACAAACGAGTGCAAAGACAGTGATGACAGTCGCGCACAGTCGATGACATCGACGTCCACTGACGATGTTCGACTCCTATCGATGAACTTCGATTTCCCCAGCCGCCTCGTACTGAGCCAACTTTTCCAGCGGCAGGAACACAGTTGGTTTTCCCTCGCGGAGAACCTCCAGGCGGCCATGAACTTCTGATCCCACTTCGTAGGTCCCTGCAACCAGCGGCGTAAAGCCTGCTTCGGATGCTGTGGCCTCAGTCGGGCTTTTGCGGGCCAGAACCCCGCGAACTACTTTGATTTGCACTGCAAGACATTCTCGTTTTGCGGCCAATTTTACCGGTCACCCCCATGAATCATCCTGAGATCCGCATGGTCCCAGTGGACGCACTCGTCCCCTATGCACGCAATGCCCGCACCCACAGCGATGCCCAGGTGGCGCAAATCGCGGCCTCGATCACCGAGTTCGGCTGGACCAACCCGATCCTCACGGACGGTGCCAAGGGCCTGATCGCGGGGCACGGTCGCTTGATGGCGGCGCGCAAGCTGGGCATCAAGGAGGTCCCAGTCATTGAGCTCGGGCACCTCACGCCCGAGCAGAAGAAGGCCTACATCCTGGCCGATAACCGTCTGGCCGAGAACGCGGGCTGGGACGACGAGCTCTTGAAGCTGGAGTTGGCTGAACTCAAAGCGGCCGACTTTGATCTTGACCTGATGGGATTCACCGACAAGGAGCTCGAAGACCTTCTGAACGGAGACGAATCAGGCGGTGGTTTGACTGAAGATGACGCAATCCCAGAAGCACCAGTAGACCCGGTATCCAGACCTGGGGACTTGTGGATTCTCGGCAACCACCGCCTCCTCTGTGGTGACTCCACCGTCTTGTCGGACGTGGAGCGCCTCATGTGCGGCCAACTGGCCGACATGGCCTTCACCGATCCACCCTACAACGTGGACTACGGCAACAGTGCCAAGGACAAGATGCGAGGCAAAGACCGGCGCATCATGAACGACGATCTGGGTGAGGGGTTCTTCCAGTTCCTCTATGACGCTTGTTTGAACCTGCTCGTGGTCACCAAGGGTGCCTGCTACGTGTGCATGAGCTCTTCAGAGCTGCACACCCTCCAAAAGGCCTGGATCAAGGCGGGCGGCAAGTGGTCCACCTTCATCATCTGGTCCAAGAACACCTTCACGCTCGGTCGTGCCGATTACCAGCGCCAGTACGAACCTATCCTGTATGGCTGGAAACAGGGCTCGGACCATTTCTGGTGCGGTGACCGCGACCAGTCGGACATCTGGAACTACAACAAGCCCCGGGTCAACGACTTGCACCCGACCATGAAGCCGGTCGAGCTGGTCGAGCGGGCCATCAAAAACTCATCGAAGAGCCGGGACATCGTGCTGGACTTGTTCGGTGGCTCTGGCACCACCCTGATCGCCAGCGAGAAGACTGGGCGTCACGCCCGTCTCATTGAACTCGATCCCAAGTTCGTGGATGTGATCATCAAGCGCTGGGAGGACTACACCGGTCAGCAGGCAGTGCGCGAGGACGACGGCATGAAGTTTTCTGAGACCAGCGAAGCGGCGCTTCCCGATCCAGTAGCCTAATGATGGGGGTCAACATAGGCTTGCGTCAAAATCATGGGTCAGTCCCAACCATGAACTCAGACCGGCATGTTCAGTCTTCACTGCACAAAGAAGCTTCTCGATCGCATCAAGCCAGAGCTTGAAGCGCCTCGGGCCGGTACAACGCGCCTTGGTAACTGGTATGCCACTGCGCTGTTTTGGAAGCCCCAAATGGCACTTGTGGTCAATGAGAGAACGCTGTTGCCTGTGTTGTTGCCATTGGCGCCGGCTGCAACGCTTGCGCAGCGATTCCCGATTGCGTTGCGAGAAGTGTTGCGAGCACTCGACATGCCAGCCGAATTTATTGATTCAGAAATCAGTGGCATGGGTGAGGTGGTCTATGCCAAGACCGCCAACCGCAGCGTTTTAGGCGTGATGAACGAGTTCGTGTATCTGGCAGAGGGCTACCGCGACCAGGATGGATCAATCGATCCGGTTGGGTTGTCGCTCAGGTTGGCAGGTACGCCCTGTGGCCCGCTCTACAAAGGCGCGGTCTTTCCTGACAAGGCTGTGCGTGAGCTGGTTCATGGCGGAGCGATTCACTGACTTGCCTCTGCAGCAAATTTGTTCGGCTTCCGCCTAGTTGTCCGAAAAATTCGGGTATAGGTCGCCACTCGTGATGTCGGCCGTGTAGGTGAGTTTGTCGAATTCGCCTCGCTCATCAGCCAGGTACACGCCTCCAACCGACTGGATCGCCACACCATATTTGCGGGTGAGCGCGGTCAGCTCGGCGATGAAGCTGTCGTAATTCTGTTCGGTCTGGGTTTTGGTGTTGGTGGCTGCCATTTTGGTTTCCTTGCTGCGATGTCTGTATGAACGCTCTACTTGGGGATGAAGTAAAGCGATTGATCAAATCTTTTTGATCTGTCGCTAATCTGAGACTGCTCAGCCAAGCCGTGCGCAATAGCGTCCGTAGTTCGACCCAGAGGGATCGATGAATAGGTAAGGGCGACCGGGTGCATGCACTTCGACACACAGCCTGCCATCTCCGTAATAGCCGCCCTTGCCATTTAGCCAATCACGAGACTGGAGCAAGTTCTTCGCAAAGTGGTCGAACTCTGCAGGCTCCATATCGCGGGTCTCGGTGATGTAGACAGTGCAGTCTTCGCTGCCAGCGATCTCGCTCATGGTGGCGGGCTTGCGGCCAAAGGGCAGGCGGATGCCGAGCTCTTCGACTTGCATGTCCTTGCCATCGAACTGGATGGTCAGGGGCTTGCGTTCAATCGTGATGGTCATGGTTTTCATGTGAACCTCAGGCAGCTTGGTTGGTGATTCGGTAGATGCGGTCTGCACCGGTTTGCTTTTCTGAAGTGATCTCCAGGCCCAGCTTCTTCTTGAGGGCTCCAGCCATGGCCCCTCGCACCGTGTGGACCTGCCAACCTGTGGCCTCGGTCATCTGGGGCAACGTGGCGCCTTCTGCGCGAGTGAGCAGCTCAATCAACACAGCTTGTTTGGTGCCCTCACGCTTGGCGCGCGGCGCCTGGACCTTGATGCCAATCGCCTGCAGCCCTGTGGCTGTGGCCACGTACACCTCAGGCTCTGCGGCGCATGGCTCTATGAGCTCTGCGTTGTGCATCGAGGTCAGCACCTTGATGCGAGCCCCGCCTTTGAGGGTGTCGGGGAAGTTGGTCAGTTTCTTTTGAGGATGCTTGGCAGCCGTCTCGAGCAGCGTGCGTTGGGTGTCCGTGAGTTTCATTGTTTGCCTTTCGATGTTGTTGATGTGTTTTTTCCTGCTGCGAACCCTGCGGCGTAAGCAGCCTCCAGTGCGCTCTTGACGGCCCAGACCGAGACGTCGTGGAAGTCCAGGCGATCACGGTGCTGTGTCTCCAGCGTTTCGATAAAGAAATGCTTCAGAGCGATCTGCTCCAACAGTTTGTTCAGGTCCTTGTTTTGTTTCATTGCTTGATTCCTTTCGTTAATCCAATGTGATGGATTGACGCTCTGAATCAAGATGAAGCCAAGTCAATTTTTCGAGCTGTCGCTTATTCCTTGAAAGCCGATTGAGATGCCGCGAAGTGCGCCCACTCCATGCAGATATCCGGGTTGCGCGCAGGTGCTGAACGTACCCGGCTACTGCACCCATCACCAGCCCCAAGTGCACCGTGAGTACGGGCGTGCGCGGCGTGGGTTCGACACTGAGCTGGGCTTCTATCAATCGGCCAGGTGGCGCAACACACGTGCAGCGGTGCTACGGGATTACCCGCTTTGCTGTAGGTGCCAGGCCAAGGGCGTGCTCCAGCCCGCCAAGGTGGTCGATCACATCGTTCCGGTGAAGCTTGGCGGTGAGCGCTTTGAGCGAGCGAACCTGCAAAGCCTGTGCGTGCCCTGTCACAACGCGAAGACCGCCTCAGAGACGGCATCCTTGCGCAACCAGGCCTCGTCCTGAGGGGGTAGGGAGTCTGAATCTCTACAGACTGGCGCCCAAGATGCGTGGGCTTGCGCAAATTTTTGTGCGTGCAAATTGAACAAGGGGGGGTATCCCCCTTTTCCAAAGACTCTGCGCAGCAAAGGCCGTGCATCAGATGAACATCAAACCAAGCGGGTGATTTATGGGCGGACGCAAGCCACTGCCGACTCAAGTCAAGCAGATCAAGGGGACCTTGCAGCCTTGCCGGACCAACTACCACGAGCCCGTCCCAGAGGGCTTGCTGGTCGAGCCCCCGGACTACATGCCTGAGGGTGCCAAGGCTGCCTGGCGCTACGCGCTTGAATGCGCGCCGCCCACCCTGATTCGCAAGTTGGACATGTCCGTGCTGGAAATCTGGGCCTGCGCGGCAGACCTGTACCGACAGGCCCAAACGGGTATCGGCAAAACGGGGCTCTTGGTGAAGGCGCCCCATAGCGGTGTGCCCATGCAGTCGCCGTACTTGGCCATTGCAAACAAGCAGGCCCAGATCATGACCAAGGCTGCGATCGAGATGGGATTCACCCCCGCGTCTCGCTCGCGCATTTCCATTCCAAAGGAGCGACCGGGCGAAGAGCTCGATCTCTGGGAGGACATTGTTGGGTAGAACCGAGAGCAAACGATGAGTGGATATGCCGCGAGCGCCAAACAATATGCACAGCGCGTCGTATCGGGAGAGATCCTGACCTGCGAGTGGGTTCAGAAGGCCTGCAAGCGCCAACTCGATGACCTGATTCGTTTCAAACGCAAGAGCAGCATCTACCAGTTCAACCCGGAGCTACTTGACCGGCACGGCAGGCCTTACAGACCAGCCGACAACCTGTGCGCTTTCATCGAGCGCCTGCCCCACGTCAAAGGACCTCTGGCCAGCCGGGTGATTGTTCTGGAGCCTTGGCAGGTGTTCATCCTGTCCACGGTATTTGGATGGGTCAAATCGGACGGCAAGCGCCGTTTCAGACGGTCGTACATCGAGGTGCCAAGGGGCAATGCCAAGTCCACCCTTTCATCGGCGGTGGGTCTGTACATGCTCGCGGCAGACCGCGAGGGCGGCGCTGAGGTGTACTCGCTGGCCACCACCCGCGATCAGGCTCGCATCGTCTTTGGCGATGCCCAGACCATGGCACGCCTGAGCCCGGGATTCAGGAATCGGTTCGCGGTGAACGTCGGGGCGCACAACATGCATGTCTTGCAAACTGGCTCCAAGTTCGAAGCGCTCTCGGCTGAGGGCTCGACGCTGGACGGCCTGAACATCCACTTCGGATGCATTGACGAGCTGCACGCCCACAAGACCCGAACGGTCTATGACGTGGTGGAGACCGGCACCGGCAAGAGGGACAACTCCCTGCTGTGGGTGATCACCACGGCTGGCAGCAACCGCTCAGGGATTTGTTACGAGGTCAGGAGCTTTGTCACCAAACTCCTGAACCGGGTGTTCGAAGACGACTCTCAGTTCGGGATCATTTACGGCCTCGATGAAGGGGACGACTGGACGATCAAGGACTCCCTCATCAAGGCCAACCCCAACTGGGGCATCTCGGTGCGCGAAGAGATCTTGGTGCCCCTGCAGGCCAAGGCCATGCAGTTGCCCAGCGCGGTCAACAACTTCAAGACCAAGCACCTCAATGAGTGGGTGAGCGCGGACAAGGCCTGGATGGACATGCGGGCCTGGGACGCGGGCACCAACCCGGATTTGGAGCTGGACCAGTTCCTGGGCCAGCCCTGTTGGGTGGGCCTGGACCTGGCCAGCAAGACGGACATTGCGGCGCTGGTCATGGTGTTCCAGCACCCTGACCACAACGACAACATGCGCGACGCATATGCCGTGTTTGGCAAGTACTACCTGCCAGAGGATACGGTCCAAGCTGCTGGCAACAGCCAGTACGAGGGCTGGGCCCATACCGGACGCCTGTCTGTGACGCCGGGCAACGTGATCGACTTCAGCTGGATCGAGGCCGATTTGCAGGACATCACGTCCCGCTTCTCGGTGGAGGCCGTGGCCTTCGATCCGTTTCAGGCCACACAGCTGTCAACCCGGATGCTCTCCGAGGGCCTGCCCATGATCGAGGTGCGTCCCACGGTGCTGAATTTCAGCGAACCGATGAAGACGCTTGAAGCCCTGGTCCTGCAAAAGAAGCTCGTCCATGACGGCGACCCGGTATTGGCCTGGATGGCCAGCAACGTGGTGGCCCACACGGACGTCAA
>JAIXOZ010000043.1 GCA_027486495.1 Comamonadaceae bacterium
ATCCGTACCAAGTTGGGCGCGCCTTGGCTCGAAAGCGGCCAATTGGTTCGCCTTTTCGAGCGCAGCGTCCCCAGCCCGCACGCCCACTACCTGTGCTGGCGCACCGGCACCATGGAGCGCTGGGAATGCGCCACCTTTGCCGACTGGTTGAAAAAAGCCTTGGCCTGATTTCACAAGTCTGTCAAAGATTCTTCAGCCCTACGGCACGGGCTTGCGCTTACAGTTAAGGCCTAACATGAAGGTTTTGAATGCCATGAGCGCCAACACCCCTGCCGAAACACAACAACTGACCGCCACCGAACGTGCCGAGCGCCAACGCGCTGTGGTGCAGGCCTTGGGGCGCGTGTTACCGGCCGACGCCATCCTCTACACACCCGAAGACACCACACCCTATGAATGCGACGGCCTGACCGCTTACCGTGAGCGGCCCTTGGTGGTGGCCCTGCCCGAAACCGAAGCCCAGGTGCAAGCCGTGCTCAAAGCCTGCCATGCGCTTCAAGTGCCGGTGGTGGCACGCGGTGCGGGCACGGGTTTGTCAGGCGGCGCCATGCCGCACCGCATGGGCGTGACGCTGTCGATGGCGCGTTTCAACCAGATCAAAACCGTAGACCCCGTCAGCCGCACGGCCGTGGTGCAGTGCGGTGTGCGCAACCTCGCCATCAGCGAGGCGGCTGCGCCTTATGGCCTGTATTACGCGCCCGATCCGTCCAGCCAAATCGCCTGCACCATCGGCGGCAACGTGGCCGAAAACTCGGGCGGCGTGCATTGCCTCAAATACGGCCTGACGGTGCACAACGTGCTCAAGGTGCGCGGCTTCACCGTCGAAGGTGACCCGATCGAATTTGGCAGCGTCGCTCTGGATACGTCTGGCTACGACCTGCTGGCCGTGCTGGTGGGCAGCGAAGGCATGCTGGCGGTGACCACCGAAGTCACTGTCAAACTGGTGCCCAAGCCCCAGCTGGCGCGCTGCATCATGGCCAGCTTTGACGACGTGCGCAAAGCGGGCGACGCCGTGGCCGCGGTCATTGCGGCGGGCATCATTCCGGCGGGGCTGGAGATGATGGACGGCCCCATGACCATTGCGGTGGAAGACTTTGTGCACGCAGGTTACGACCTGAGCGCGGCGGCGATTTTGCTGTGCGAGAGCGACGGCACGCCCGAAGAAGTCGAAGAAGAAATCGGCCGCATGAGCGAAGTGCTGCGAGGCTGCGGTGCCACCGCCATCACCGTGAGCCGCGACGAAGCCCAGCGCATGAAATTCTGGAGTGGCCGCAAAAACGCCTTCCCGGCGTCGGGCCGCATCAGCCCCGACTACATGTGCATGGACTCGACCATCCCGCGCAAGCGCTTGGCCGATATTTTGGAAGCCATCTCCGAGATGGAAAAGAAATACGCCTTGCGCTGCCTGAACGTGTTCCACGCAGGCGACGGCAACCTGCACCCGCTGATCTTGTTCGATGCCAACGACGCCGACCAACTGCGCCGCTGCGAGTTGTTTGGCGCCGACATCCTGGAAACCAGCGTGGCCATGGGCGGCACGGTGACGGGCGAACACGGTGTGGGCATCGAGAAGGTCAACAGCATGTGCGTGCAGTTCAGCGCCGAAGAAAACGAGCAGATGTTCGCCGTCAAACGTGCCTTCGACCCGCAAGGCCTGCTCAACCCCGGTAAGGTCATCCCCACGCTCAACCGCTGTGCCGAGTACGGCCGCATGTTGGTGCGGGCTGGGGCAATCAAGCACCCGGATTTGCCACGGTTCTGATCTGTTTGAGCCTCAATCCTGGGGCTCGACGTCTTACCTGCTCAAGGCGGCGTCGGTTTTACCCGACCAAGTAGTGTCCAGCCACATCATCTTGCACCGGATCAAACAGCCAACAAAGCACAGCGCTGAATCTTCGACAAGGCTTCACCCATTTTCTCGCGCGCCACAGCCATGTCGTAATTGCTCTGGCCTCTCAGCCACCAGCCATCGCTCAATCCAAAATAGCGGCACAAGCGCAAATCCGTGTCGGCGGTGATGGCGCGTTTACCCGCCACGATGTCACCGATGCGCTGGGCGGGTACGCCAATGTCTTTGGCCAGTCGGTATTTACTCAGACCCAAAGGCTTGAGAAATTCTTCTTCCAGCATTTCGCCGGGTGTCACAGGTGCAACGGCTCTCATATGGGTTCTCCTTGAGTCAGTGGTAGTCGACAATTTCCACATCGAATGCGCCTTCGGCCGTCCATCGAAAGCACACACGCCACTGGTCATTGATGCGGATGCTGTGCTGACCTTTCCGGTCGCCTTTGAGCGCTTCAAGGCGGTTCCCCGGCGGGGCTCTCAGATCGTCCAGCACGGCTGACCAGTCCAATTGCTCCAGTTTTCGCAAAGCCGGGCGTTCGATGGCGACCCATCGTGCCACACGCACACCCTCGAACAGCTTTTGCGTGTCGTTGCATGAAAAGGAACGGATCGCCACTCCCACATGATAACGCCATGCGTTATTAAATCACAAGACCTCACTCACCAGGTCAGGGGATGGCGACACGGTGTTGGATGAGCAGGTCCGCGCTCAGTCCAACCCGCGCACCACCTGCATGGCTTCTTCAATGCGCTCGACCGGGTAGATGGTCAGGCCTTCAAAGGCCTTGTCGTTCTTTTTGGGGGCATTGGCCTTGGGCACCACGGCCACTTTGAAGCCGAGCTTGGCCGCTTCCTTCAGGCGGTCTTGCCCGCGCGGCGCGGGGCGGACTTCGCCCGCCAGGCCCACTTCACCAAAAGCGATGAAGCCCTTGGGCAAGGCTTTCCCGCGCAGGCTGCTGGTGATCGCCAGCATCACCGCCAAGTCGGCTGCGGGCTCGCTGATGCGCACGCCGCCCACCGCGTTCACAAACACGTCCTGGTCCATGCAGGCCACACCCGCGTGGCGGTGCAGCACTGCCAACAACATGGCCAGGCGGTCGCGGTCCAGGCCCACGCTCAAACGGCGGGGCGAAGGCCCCCCGCTGTCCACCAGTGCTTGAATTTCGACCAGCAAGGGGCGAGTGCCTTCGAGCGTGACCATCACGCAGCTGCCGGGCACGGGCTCGGCGTGTTGGCTCAAAAAGATGGCGCTCGGGTTGCTCACACCCTTGAGACCTTTTTCGGTCATGGCAAAGACGCCAATTTCGTTGACCGCACCAAAGCGGTTCTTGATGGCGCGGATCAGGCGGAAGTTCGAATGCGTGTCGCCCTCAAAGTAGAGCACCGTATCCACCATGTGCTCCAGCACGCGGGGGCCAGCGAGCGCACCTTCTTTGGTAACGTGGCCGACCAGCACGATGGTGGTGCCGGTGGATTTGGCGGTGCGCGTCAGGTGCGCTGCGCATTCGCGCACCTGTGCCACCGAGCCGGGCGCGCTGGTCAGTTGGTCCGAGTACACCGTCTGAATCGAGTCGATGATGGCAATGCCAGGCTGACGCGACTGCAGGGTGTGCAAGATTTTTTCGAGCTGGATCTCAGGCAACACCGGCACCTGCGAGTCGGGCAAGCCCAGGCGGCGTGAGCGCATGGCCACTTGCGCGCCACTTTCTTCACCCGTCACATACAAGGTGTTCATGCCGCTGCGCTGCAGCGCGTCCACCGCTTGCAAAAGCAGGGTGGATTTGCCAATGCCCGGGTCCCCGCCAATCAGCACCACCCCGCCTTCGACCATGCCACCGCCCAGCACCCGGTCAAGCTCGTCAATGCCGGTGGGGTGGCGCTCAAAGTCGGCCGCTTCAATCTGGGCCAGCGGCAACACCTCAGAGGTAGGCGCCAGCGAAGCGTGCACCGAACCAAAACGGTTTTTACCTGCTGCAGGCTCGCTGGAGCCCTCGATCAAGGTGTTCCAGGCGTTGCAGCTGGGGCATTTGCCCATCCAGCGGGCGCTGGTGCCGCCGCATTCGGTGCAAGTGAATATCGATTTGTCTTTGGCCATGGAGAGATTGTGCCTTTGGGCAGTCGCGTGTGTGGGACCTGCAGGCACCGACCACCAAAGAAAGACATCCCCCAATAGGTCGGATCTTTATGGTCCGATGTGGCGAGCTCCGCACAGGGTCAGACTTGCACCGTCGCGCGCGGCAGTGGGGTCAAGCTCGAGCCAAGCCTCTACAAACTCACGGGTGATGTCAGTCGCACTCAGGCTGCGCGCACTTGCTGCGTTTTGTCCAGCCCAAAGGGGCGTGCAGTCGCTGCTGCCTTGCGCCTCAGCGGCAGTGCGCAAAGGAGCAATGGCCGCTGTGGCCAAAGGAAATGCGGGAGCCGCTTCATTCAATGGCCCCAATTCACGCATCAAACGGTTGACGATGCCACGCGCCGGACGGCCGCTGAACAAGGTGGTCAAGGCGGTGTGCTGGGCGGCAGGTGACTGCAAGGCCGCACGGTGCAGCGCGCTGGTGCTGGCTTCGTCGCTGCACAAATAGGCCGTGCCAATTTGCACACCCGAAGCCCCAAGCAACTGGGCGGCCGCCACGGCTTGGGCCGTGCCCACGCCACCCGCAGCGATCACAGGCACCTCCACGGCTTGCACCATTTGGGGCAACAAGGCAAAAGTGCCGATTTGCGTGCTCAGGTCGTCCGTCAAAAACATGCCCCTGTGGCCTCCTGCCTCCAGCCCCTGGGCGATGACCGCGTCGACGCCATTGGCCTGTAGCCAGACCGCTTCTTTCACTGTGGTAGCGGACGAGAGCACAAGGGAGCCCCAGCTTTTGACTCGGGCCAGCAAATCGGGGGCGGGCAGGCCAAAGTGAAAACTCACCACCGCTGGGCGGAAAACCTCCAGCACATCGGCGCTCTCATGGCCAAAGGGCACCCGCCCCGGCCCGCCAGGCATCTGCGACGGGTCCAGCCCAAACTCGCGGTAATACGTGGCCAAGGCCTGCTGCCAACGGACTTGGGCTTGCGGTGACGGTGTGGGCGGGGTGTGGCAAAAAAAGTTGACGTTGTAGGGCGCACGGGTGGCCACGGTCAGCGCCTGGAGCTCGGCTTGCAAGGCATCTGGGCTGAGCATGGCTGCGGGCAGCGCCCCCAGCCCACCGGCTTGGCACACGGCCAAAGCCAAGCGGTGGTTTTGTGAGCCCGCCATGGGCGCCTGAAAAATGGGCGCTTTCAGGCTCAAGTGTTGAAAGACATGTGACATGGGGCCTACTTTAATGCCTGAGCAGCCAGCCTGCATGTACTTCACTCATCAGGCAGCCAGTTGGCGGGGAAACTCTTCGCCCAGCAGCCCCTTGATCTCATGGCGCAGCGCATCCACTGCGATGGGCTTTGAGACATACCCATCCATGCCTGCGGCCAAATACCGTTCCTTGTCTCCCTTGAGGGCATTGGCCGTCACGGCAATGATGGGCGTGCGTTGGAGTTGCTGGTTTTTCTCCAGCGTGCGGATGATTTCAGCGGCTTCCACCCCGCCCATTTCAGGCATGTGGATGTCCATCAGAATCAGGTCAAATTCACGGGTTGAAAAAGCCTCTATGGCCTCGATGCCGTTGTTGACAATGCTGACCTCGTAACCCATGCGCTGCAACAAAATGGTCTCCAAGGTCTGGTTGATCGGTGTGTCCTCGACCAGCAAAATGCGTTGCGGCTTGAATGAGGGCTCGCGTGCGTCTGCATGGACTGGCGCGGTGGTGTCCATTGTGCTTGTCAATCCATTCAAAACACTCGCCAACTCGTTGACGTCGATCGGTTTGACCAAGAAGCCCTGAATGCCTTGTGGGTCCAGTTGCTCTTGGCTGATTTGCTCGCTCAGCGCCCCCATCATGATGATGGGCATTTGCGCCGCCGAAAACAGCTGCCTTAACTGCGCGGCCAGCGCAAAGCCATCGATATCCGGCATGTTCACATCAATCAAGGCGCATCGGGCTTTGCGCAGTTGCGGGGAATGCAGGGCCTGTGCAGCGCCGTCCACAGCAGCGGTATTCAGCCCCAAGTTTTGCAGCTGATGGCTCAGCACCTTGCGGCTGCTGGCGTTGTCATCCACCAGCAAGAGCGTTTGTCCCGCCCAAGATGCGACCAAGTTTTGCGCGCAAGCCTGTGTGTCGACCAAGGTGTGCAACTGCACATGAAAGCTGAAGGCGCTGCCGTATCCGAGTTGACTGCTCACGCTGATATCGCCGCCCATCATGCGCACCAGGCTGCGACTGATGGCCAGGCCCAAACCTGTGCCGCCAAATCGGCGAACCGTACTGGAGTCGGCTTGGGTGAACACATCGAAAATCAAGGCCTGTTTGTCGGGCGCGATGCCGATTCCCGTGTCCTTGACGGTGAATTGCAGCCAAACACCATCACGGTTTGGCGGGGACACCATGGTGTTGATGCACAGCAAAATTTCACCTTGCGCCGTAAATTTGATGGCATTGCCCAACAAATTGGTGATCACCTGCTGCAAGCGCAAGGGGTCGCCAATGACCTCGTCGGGCACGTCGCACCCCAAGTCACAAACCAGCTCGAGCTCTTTTTCGCTGGCCCGCAAAGACAGCGTGCGTATGGCCTGCCGAATCAAGCTGTGCAATGAAAACGGGTGCGGGTCCAGACTGAGCTTGCGCGCTTCGATTTTTGAAAAGTCCAAGATGTCATTGATCACGGCCAACAAAGACTGCGCCGATGTCGAGGCCATGTCCAGGTAACTTCTTTGTTCGGCCGTCAACCGGGTCTGCAGGCACAGCTCGGTCATGCCCAAAATGCCGTTCATGGGCGTTCGGATTTCATGGCTCATGTTGGCCAAGAAGTCACTTTTGGAGGCGTTGGCCGCTTGCGCTGCGTCACGCGCCATGGCCAGATCTTTTTCGGCATGGATGCGCGCCTCCACGAATTCGTTGAACGCGTGTGTGACCGTTTGGATCTCATGACCGCCCACTTGGGCAATGGGGGCGACAACCTGACCATCTCGCATTCGGGCAGCCGTCTGGTGCATGGCCCGTGCCAGAACATCCAATGGCCGCACCACCCGTGCCACAAAGATCCACAACAACGGCACCATCACCAGCAGCAAGAGACCACTGAGGCCCAGCATTTTGCGGTAGAGGTTTTCTACAGGTGCAAAGGCCTCAGCAGAGGGGACCACGGAAGCCACAATCCAGCCCGTGGTTGCCAGTTTTTTGAAGGTGAACAGGCCTTTGAGGCCACGCGTGTTGTAGCCCTCTTGCGTGCCCTCGAAGCCTTTCATGGCATTTTCAAAAGGAACATTACCGCTGTCTTGGGGGACGGTCTTCAAAATCAGCGCAGGGTCTGGATGCGCAATGCGCAGTCGATCCTGACTGACGAGGTAGAAATAACCCGTCTCACCGTTCTTGCGGCTGGCAATCGAACCCAGCAAATTGGGTTTGTTGAGGTTGAGGACCCCGCCCAGGATACCCACCAACTGACCGTTGGCGTCCTTGATGGGGGCCGCCACAACCACAATGGGCTGTTGTGTGGCCCGCCCCAAAATGGGCGCAGAAATCACGGGCTCGCCGGTCTTGATGACACCTTGAATGTAGTCCCTGCCTGACATGTCCAGCGTCCTGCGGCCAGGCTTGATTGGCCAGTCGACCAAAAGAACGCCTTTGGCATCGAAGACGTAGAGGTCATCAAACACCGTCAGCAAGGCCTGCTCGTCTTGGACAAATTTTTCCAGACTGACCAACTGCCCCATCGAAGCGATGGGCACATGGCGCGCCACCATGTTCAACATGTTGACACTGTCATCCAGTTTTTCATCGAGGTGACTGGCCAGTTCACTCAACTGGCGAAATTCATGCTTTTCGATTCTTTGCACGATGTCTGTGCGCATCACCTGAAACTGCAAGGCAAATTGGGCCAGCAGCAGTGCGATGGCCAGTGCGATGGCACTGAGGGACAGTTGTACTTTAAGGCTGAGGTTTTTCATCGATCGTTCAAGCCTGCGGCGTGATCCGGTGTGTTGACTGACTGGCCATGGATTAATTCGCGTTCTGTGCTTGCCGCATGACAGCCACTGTATTTTGTTGCTTTTGATTCTAGTCTTGTAAAAATAATTGATAAAAATTAACTATTTATTGTTTGTAAATTTCAAAAACTTTTGACACAGTTTTTGGGTTTGCGAATTGGCGATACCAAGGGTAAACCCCAGCATTCACTACCCGCCATTCAATTAACATGTTAAATAAATGCAAGCCACCCCATTCATCCACCGCAACCTGCCTCGCCTGCTCTTGCAGGCGCGCGAATCGGTCATGGGCCACACCCGACCCAGCCTGCGTGAACACGGTCTATCGGACCAACAGTGGCGCGTGCTGAGGGTGCTGGGCGAGCATGCCCACGACAGCGCTGGGGTTGAAACCGGGCGTGTGGCCAAGGAGGCTTTCTTGCTTGGCCCCAGCCTGACGGGTGTACTCAACCGGATGGCGCGTGACGGACTGATCGAACGCCAACGCTGCCCGCAGGACGCGCGAAGGACAGTGGTGCGCGCGACGGCGCTCGGCCTGTCCAAGGTGCAAGCCTTGTCGCGCAGCATTGAGGCCCATTACGCATGGATGGAGGGGCAACTGGGTAAAACAGTCTTGCAGGATTTGTATGGCCTGCTCGACCAAGTCATCGCGCTGGAAGGCGATGGACCCGTGGTACCCGATGAGCCCACCCACCCAAAGAAAGCTGCACCATGAAACATTGGCAACCTGCGGGCACCGTTTACGGCTGCTTGCTGAATTTTCAGCGCGAATGGGACCTGTGGGCCCCGCGCATGGCACAAGACCCGCACAAAGGCCCACCCCAGGCCCCTGTGCTGTATGTCAAATCGGCCAACACCTTCAACCCGAGCGGCACATTGATGCTGCAAGATGGGGTGAAAGAGGTCGACACAGGTGCCACGCTGGGTCTGGTGATGGGTGCCCATGGCATTCCGGACAGCGTGGTGCTGCTCAACGACTGGTCGGTGCCTCACGAGAGCTATTACCGCCCGCCCGTCAAGTTCCGCTGCCGAGATGGTTATTTGGGATGCGGATCGCCCCCGGTCCCTTGGGCCAGTCTGAATTTGTCATCGCTGTCCATCATGGTGCAGCTCAATGGCCAACGGGTACAGACCGTGCATTTGTCCGAGTTGGTCCGTCCGGTGGACCGCCTGCTGACCGATGTTGGGGAGTTCATGAGCCTGCAAGCGGGCGATGTGCTGATGTTGGGTACTGACGTGCTGGCCAATGGCCACAGGCCCCGTGCCCGTGCGGGTGACACCGTGTGCCTGACCGCCCCCGGCTTTGCCCCCTGGGTCCAAACTGTGCAGGGAGAAGCGCCATGAAACACGCACGGATCGCCTGGTCAGGCGCCATCCAGCAAGCGGTCGAGTCCGAAGGCCAGCTGCTCATCACCCAAGGCCCACACCTGGGCCACCGTGTGGGATTTGACGACGTTGTCTGGCTGCCACCGCTCCTGCCGGCGCCTCAGCCCCGAACCGTCATCGCACTGGGCCTGAACTACGCCGACCACGCCAAAGAACTCGCTTTCAAGGCGCCGGAAGAACCGCTCGCCTTCATGAAGGGCGAAGCCTCGCTGATCGGACACAAGGCTTTGACCCAGCGCCCAGCCGACGTGAAGTACATGCACTACGAGTGCGAGTTGGCCGTGGTCATTGGCCGCACCGCACGCCGCGTGAGGAAGGCCGATGCCTATGACTTTGTGGGTGGCTACACCGTGGCCAACGACTACGCCATCCGGGACTATCTGGAAAACTGGTACCGTCCCAACCTGCGCGTGAAAAACCGCGACACCTGCACCCCGATTGGCCCTTGGTTGGTCGATGCCGCGGACGTACCCAACCCCATGGCACTCAAGTTGCAGACCACGGTGAACGGCCAAGTCACGCAAAGCGGCAGCACCGCCGACATGATTTTCGATGTGCCCACCCTGATCGAATACTTCAGCAGCTTCATGACGCTCCACCCCGGCGACCTGATCCTGACCGGCACGCCCGACGGCATTGTGAACGTGAACCCGGGCGATGTGGTCGTCACCGCGATCGAGGGCATCGGGGCGCTCACCAACACCCTTGTGAAAGCAGCACCATGAAAATCGACCACCTCATCAACGGCCAGCGCGTCGCAGGCAGCGACTACTTTGAAACCGTCAACCCCGCCACACAAGAAGTGCTGGCCGAAGTGGCCTCGGGCGGAGAAACAGAAGTGAATGCCGCTGTGGCCGCTGCCAAAGCCGCTTTCCCCAAGTGGGCGGGTACCCCTGCAACCGAGCGCGCCAAGATCATGCGCAAGCTGGGCGACCTGATCACGAAACATGTGCCTGAAATTGCCGAGACCGAAACGAAAGACTGCGGCCAGACCATCAGCCAGACCGGCAAGCAGTTGGTGCCGCGTGCGGCGGACAACTTTCATTACTTTGCCGAGATGTGTACCCGCGTCGACGGCCACACCTACCCCACGCCCACGCACCTGAACTACACGCTGTTCCACCCGGTGGGCGTGTGCGCACTCATCAGCCCGTGGAACGTGCCCTTCATGACCGCCACCTGGAAGGTCGCGCCGTGTCTCGCTTTTGGCAATACCGCCGTGCTCAAGATGAGCGAGTTGTCGCCATTGACTGCTGCACGTCTGGGCGAGCTGGCTCTGGAGGCGGGCGTGCCCGCCGGGGTTTTGAACCTGGTGCACGGCTACGGCAAGGAAGCTGGCGAACCGCTGGTCTCGCACCGCGATGTGCGCGCCATCAGCTTCACCGGTTCCACCGTCACCGGCAACCGCATCGTGCAAAGCGCGGGCCTCAAGAAGTTCAGCATGGAACTGGGCGGCAAGAGCCCCTTCGTGATCTTTGAAGACGCCGACCTGGACCGCGCCCTGGACGCCGCCATCTTCATGATCTTCAGCAACAACGGCGAGCGTTGCACCGCAGGCAGCCGCATCCTGGTGCAGCAAAGCATCTACGCCGACTTTGCCGCCAGGTTTGCCGAGCGGGCCAAGCGCATCACCGTGGGCGACCCGCTCGATGAAAAAACCATCGTCGGCCCCATGATCAGCCAAGCCCACTTGGCCAAGGTGCGCAGCTACATCGAGCTCGGCCCCAAAGAAGGCGCGACCATGCTGTGCGGTGGACTGGATCAGCCCGGCTACGCCGCCGATCTGCCCGCGCATGTCAAGAACGGCAACTTCGTCTGGCCCACCGTGTTTGCGGACGTGGACAACCGCATGCGTATCGCCCAAGAAGAAATCTTCGGCCCCGTGGCCTGCCTGATCCCCTTCACGGACGAGCAGGACGCGATTGAAAAAGCCAACGACATCGAATACGGTTTGAGCAGCTACGTCTGGACCGAGAACCTGGGCAAAGCCCACCGCGTGGCCGCTGCGGTCGAGGCGGGCATGTGCTTTGTGAACAGCCAAAACGTGCGCGACCTGCGCCAACCCTTTGGCGGCACCAAGGCCAGCGGCACCGGCCGCGAAGGCGGCACCTGGAGCTACGAAGTGTTTTGCGAACCCAAGAACGTGGCTGTATCGCTGGGTGGGCATCACATTCCGCATTGGGGTGTATGACAAATCTTCATCATCTGTCATACTTGATGTCATACATTCATTGTGAATGTGTATGACAAGGAGTGCGCCATGCTGTCTGTCCGCCTGCCCGAAAACGTTGAACGCGAATTGACCCAGTATTGCGCTGCACGCAAACTGAGCAAATCGCATGTCGTGCAAGAAGCCCTTGCCGAGTATTTGGTGGCGGCCAAAACGGCCTCTGGCCACAACGCGGCACCCGAGCCCGATCTGTCGTTTCTGGCGCCGGATGACCCGATCCGTCAATTCATTGGCATCGTCAAAGACGGCCCCAGCACAGACGAATGGATGGCCATCACCCGTGGCGAGGACTGGAATAAACCATGATCCTGGTCGACACCAACGTTTTGCTCGACATTTACAAGGCTGACCCGATCTGGATGCCTTGGTCTTTGCAACAACTGCGCAGCGCCAAAGCAGGAGAACTGGGCACAAACATGGTGGTCTATGCCGAGCTGGCTGGGCACCCGGGTGAACCTGCGCATCTGGATACTTTTCTGGACACACTGAATATCCGCTTGGCAGAGTTGACACGCCCTGCAGCCAGGCTGGCCGGGCAGGCTTTTCGTCAGTACCGCCGACAAGGTGGCACCAAAACTGTCGTGCTGCCCGACTTCTTCATTGGCGCGCATGCCCAGGCAGAGGGCTACAAATTGCTGACCCGAGATGCGGGTCGCTACCGCAACTACTTCCAAGGCATTGATCTGATCTGCCCCTGAACACCCACCGCATACACAGGACACCCCATGGGACAACTCGCACTCGCCGCCAAAATCACACACGTACCCAGCATGTACCTGAGCGAAATCCCGGGGCCGCGCTTTGGCACACGCCAAAGCGCCATCGACGGCCACAAGGAAATCAGCCGCCGCTGCCGCGCCATGGGGGTGGACACGCTGGTGGTGTTTGACACACACTGGTTGGTCAACGCGAATTACCACATCAACTGCGCGCCGCACTTCCAAGGCAGTTACACCAGCAACGAGCTGCCGCACTTCATCAACCACATGGCTTTTGAGTCGCCGGGCAACCCCGAGCTGGGGCATTTGCTCGCCAAAGTGGCCAACGAGCATGGGGTGGAAACTCTGGCGCACGACAACACCACACTCGACCCCGAGTACGGCACCTTGGTGCCACTGCGCTACATGAACGCCGACCAGCATTTCAAGGTGGTGTCGGTCTCGGCGCTGTGCATGGTGCATTACCTGAACGACAGTGCCCGCCTGGGTTGGGCCATGCGCGAGGCGGTGGAAAAGCACTACGACGGCAAGGTGGCGTTTTTGGCCAGCGGCTCACTCTCACACCGCTTTGCCCAAAACGGCTTGGCACCTGAATTCGCTCACAAGATCTGGAGTCCGTTTTTAGAGCAGCTCGACAAGCAGGTCTTGCAGATGTGGGGCAACCGCGAATGGAAAGCGTTTTGCGAGATGCTGCCCGAGTACGCCAGCAAAGGCCACGGCGAAGGCTTCATGCACGACACCGCCATGCTGATGGGCGCATTGGGCTGGACCGGCTACGACGGCGGCGTTGACATGGTGACACCCTACTTTGGGGCCAGCGGCACGGGCCAGCTCAACGCGATTTTTGACCTGACCCCGCAAGACGGCAGCCAAGTGCCCGCTGCCGTAGCCAGCAGTGCTGAGGGCTATACGGCCATCAGCACCCGACTTTGAGGAGAAGCACGCATGCCCCATCTTGTGATTCTTTACACCGGCCAGTTGGACGCTGAAGTCCACATGACCACCCTGTGCCGCCAAATGGCCGACGCCATGCTCACCGTCAAGGACGAAGAAGGCAAACAGGTCTTTCCGACCGGCGGCACCCGCGTGCTGGCCTACCCAGCGCCGCATTACGCGGTGGCCGATGGCGGCGCGGCGGGTCGTGATGCAGGCGGGTCGGGTGATTACGCCTTTGTCTACCTGAACGTGCGCATGGGCCGTGGCCGCACAGAAGCCACACAACAAAGCGCCGGGCAAACATTGCTCGAAGTGGCCAAGTCTTTTTTTGCGCCCATCATGGCGCAGCGCCACATCGGGATCACCTTGCAGATCGACGTCGGCCCCGAGGTGTTTGATGCCAAGCACAGCAACCTGCATCCACTTTTCAACAAGGTTTGAGCCATGTCCGTTTTTACCGAAGACCAAATCCTGCAACTCGCGCACGAGCTGAACCAGTCCGAAAAATCCCGTGTCCAAATCGAGCACTTTTCCAAGCGCTACCCGGGCATGACGATCGAAGACGGCTACCGCATCAACCGCGCCTGGATGCAGATCAAGTTCGCCGAGGGGCGCACCCTGATCGGCCACAAAATTGGCCTGACCAGCCGCGCCATGCAGGTCTCGAGCCAGATCGACGAGCCCGATTACGGCACCTTGCTGGATGATATGCGCTACACCTGCACACCCGGTCGGGTGCTGGACATTCCCTTCACCAATTTCATCGCCCCGCGTGTCGAGGTGGAGCTGGCCTTCATCCTGAAGAAAGAACTGCGTGGCCCGAACGTGACGGTGCAGCAGGTGCTGGAAGCGACCGATTACGTGACCCCTGCGATTGAGATCATCGACTCGCGCATCGAGCAGTTCGACCGCCACACCAAAGTCATGCGCAAGGTCTACGACACCATCAGCGACAACGCAGCGAATGCGGGCATCGTGCTCGGGGCGAAACGGGTTGACCCACTGACGACCGACTTGCCTTGGTGCGGCGCGGTGCTGCGGCAAAACGGCGTGGTCGAAGAAACCGGCTTGGCGGCTGGCGTGCAAGGTCACCCCGCAGTGGGCATCGCCTGGCTGGCCAACAAGCTCGCGCCTTGGGGCGAGCACCTGCAAGCCGGTGAAATCGTTTTGGCTGGGTCGTTTACCAAACCGGCGGTGGCCAAGGTGGGCGATGTGTTTGACGTGGACTACGGACCACTGGGCAAGCTGGAGTTCAAATTCATTTAACACCAGAATGTTTCGCACGCCCACGCTGGTCGGGTCCGGGGGGCCTGGCTGGGCGATGTGGCAAAGCGAAGCGCCTCTGAGCCCGGACAGGCCCACCGAACCCGATCAGCACCTTCATCGAAGCCACGACACCTAGAGTCTGCCAACCTTGAACCCATCAACGAGAGGAACTTCGCCATGAACACCCCTGTGAACTTATTCAAACAAGCCCTTCGAAACAAGCAGCCCCAAATCGGCCTCTGGATGGGCCTGGCCAGCGCGTACACCGCCGAAATCTGCGCCCTTGCTGGGTTTGACTGGCTGGTGATCGACGGCGAACACGCGCCGAATGACCTGCGCAGCATCCAGGCCCAGCTGCAAACCGTGGCCGCCTACCCCGCTAGCCACTCGGTGTGCCGCGTGCCCTTGGGTGAGACGGCGCTCATCAAACAATACCTTGACCTTGGCGCGCAAAACATCCTGGTGCCCATGGTCGACACGGCCGAGCAAGCGGCTCAATTGGTGCAGGCCATGCGCTACCCACAAGACGACGGCCAGGGCGGTGTGCGCGGCATGGCCGGTGCACGCGCCTCGCGCTGGGGCCACTACCCCGATTACTTCAAGCGTGCCAACCAAGAGGTCTGCTTGTTGGTACAGGTCGAATCACGCGAAGCGCTGAAAAACCTTGACGCGATTGCCGCTACACCGGGTGTGGACGGCGTGTTCATTGGCCCCGCCGATTTGTCGGCCTCGATGGGGTATGTGGGCAACGCCTCGCACCCCGAAGTGCAAGCGGCCATTGAAGACGCCATCGCCCGCATCCTGAAAGCAGGCAAAGCCCCCGGCATCCTCACGCCCGACCGCACACTGGCCGAGCATTACCTGAAACTGGGTGCGGTGTTTGTGGCCGTGGGCCTGGACACCCAACTCTTGATGCGCCACACCACCGATTTGGCGGCGCATTTCAAGTCGAGCATGCCCGTTGCTGCACCTGTCAAAGGTGCAACGTATTAATTGGGATATGACCCCAATTAATCCCTGTCCTGCCGGACTTGATCCGGCATGGAATTGACCACAGTGGCCAACATGGACCCCGGATCGAGTCCGGGGTGACGAGCTTAGGGCTACAAAGGCAAAGATCTGGTTCTGGTTGACACTCAAAAACACAAGGAAAACACACATGTTCCCCACACCCCAACCGCTCGTGCCTTCGCTGCAAGCGCGTGTGCACCCCGATGAATGGCAGGCCCGCTTGCAGCTGGCGGCGTGTTACCGGGTGTTTGCGCTGCTCGGCTGGACCGAGATGATCTACAACCACATCACGCTGCGCCTGCCCGACAGCGTGACAGGGGGCGAAAAACACTTTTTGATCAACCCCTTTGGCCTGCACTACAGCGAAGTCACGGCGAGCAACCTGGTGAAGATCGACGTGCAAGGCAGGGTGCTGGATGGCTCGCCTTACCCCGTCAACCCGGCGGGCTTCACGGTGCATGCTGCGGTGCACGAAGGCCTTGCCGGGGCGCATTGCGTGATGCACACGCACACCACGGCAGGTGTGGCGGTGGCCTGTGTGCAGGGCGGTTTGCAGCAGACCAATTTTTACAGCGCCCAGCTGAACAACATGGTGGCCTACCATGACTTTGAGGGCATCACCATCCACGCCGACGAAGCGCCGCGCCTGCTGCACAGCATCGGCGACAAACAGGCGGTCATCTTGCGCAACCACGGTCTGCTGGCCTGGGGGCACACCTTGCCCCAGACGTTTGCGGTGCTCTGGACTTTGCAGCGTGCTTGCGAAATCCAGATGGCCACGCTGAGCATGGGCCAGCCGATCGTGGTGCCCGAAGCGATTGCCGACAAGTGCACCCGGGACGCCCTGCAGTTCAACCCGAACCATGGCGCGGGACAAGACGTTTTCCAATCGCTGGTGCGTCAGATCGATCGGCAAGACACAGGGTGGCGCGTATGAAAGTCTGTATTTACGGCGCAGGCGCCATTGGTGGCTGGATCGGGACGCACTTGGCACAGCATGGCTGCAGCCTGAGCGCGGTGGCACGAGGGGCCACACTCGAAGCCCTGCAACAAAACGGATTGGTGTTGCTGCAAGGCGACCAGGAGATTCACACCTCTCTGATAGCGCGCGAGAACCCGGCCGATCTGGGCGTGCAAGACCTGGTGATCGTGGCCGTGAAGGCACCCGCCATGGCCGATGTGGCCCGGCGCATCGGACCACTCATCGGCCCCAACACGGTGGTGATCACAGCCATGAACGGCGTGCCCTGGTGGTTTTTGCAAGGCTTTGGCGGGGCCCTGTCGGGCACCACCTTGCAATCGGTGGACCCGTCCGGCGTGATTGCCCAGCACATTCCGGCAGACCGCGTGATGGGTGGTGTGGTGCACGCGAGCTGCTCGGTGGACATGCCCGGCGTGATCCGGCACCACTTTGGCAACGGCTTGATTTTGGGTGAGCCGAGTGGGGCAGACACAGCGCGCCTGCGCGACCTGGTGGCGCTGTTGATGCAAGCCGGTTTCAATGCCACGGCGTCGACACAAATCCAGAAAGACGTTTGGTACAAGCTCTGGGGCAACATGACCATCAACCCCATCAGCGCCTTCACCGGGGCCACAACCGACGTGATCCTGGACGACCCTCTGGTGCGCGACTTTGTCTCCAGCGTCATGCTCGAAGCCAAGGCCATTGGTGAGCACATCGGCATCCCGATTGCGCAAACACCCGAAGACCGCCACGCCGTCACGCGCAAGCTCGGGGCCTTTCGCACCTCGATGCTGCAAGACGTGGACGCGGGCAAGCCGGTCGAGCTCGATGCCTTGGTGGCCTCGGTGCGGGAGTTGGGCCAGCTGACCGGCGTGTCCACGCCCTTCACCAATGCCTTGCTGGGCCTGAGCCGCCTGCATGCACGGGGTTTGGGCCTTTACCCCGCGGCATGAAAGCATGGTTTTGACCACCCCTGCACGCTTGAGCGGTGCAGCCTTTGGCACCTTGCTGTTGATCGCCTTCATGATGGGGGCCAACCATGTGGCCGCCCGCACCGCTTTCAATCACGGGTTGGACGTGGTAACGGCGGTGACGGTGCGCAGCGTCATCACCGCCAGCGTGGTGGCGCTGATCTTGTGGCAGCAAAAAGTGGCCTTTCGGGTTTTGCCTGCGCAGCGCAAATACCTGGGCGCGGTGGGCCTGCTGATCGCGGTGCAAAGTGTCTGCCTTTACTCGGCAGTGGCGCGTTTGCCGGTGGCCCTGGCCTTGCTGGCCTTCAACACTTACCCGTTGAGCACCGCCCTGTGGGCCAAGCTGTTGTATGGCCACCAACCCGAACGCGCCGTCTTGTGGGCCATGCCCGTGACGATGGCCGGCTTGGCCTTGGCGCTGGATGTTTTGGGCGCAGCCTCAGGCTTGGGCGCAGCGCAGCATTGGTCAGAAATCGGCGCGGGGGTGGGCTTTGCCTTGGCGGCTTCGGCCACGTTCGGCCTGGCCTTGGTGCTCACCCAGCACGGTACGGTGGGGGTGGATGGACGCTTGCGCACCTTCACCACCATGGCCACCGTGGGCGTGCTGGCCGCCAGCGTGGCCCTCACGCAAGGCGGGTTTCAGTGGCCGCAGGCCGTGCCCGGTTGGTGGGGCTTGGCCCTGCTGACTTTCTTGTACGGCACGGCCTTCACCATCATGTTCACCGTGTTGCCCAAGTTGGGCGTGGTGGGCAACTCGGCCATCATGAATGTGGAACCCATCTTTGCGCTGGTGCTGGCCTGGGCACTGCTGGGCCAGGCCATCTCCCCCATGCAATTGGTGGGGGCGACCGTGGTGGTGGCCACCGTCATGTGGCTGGGCTTGCGCAAGCCCTGAAGATCCGGGCAAATGAAATCTGCAAATGGCGGTGCAAGCCCGAAACTTCTGTCATCCCGGACTTGCTTTGTCTGTCATCCCGGACTTGATCCGGGATCCAGGGCGCGCTCCTGACGTTTGCAATGGGCATCGCTGCGCACTGGATCCCGTGTCTTCGCCCGGGATGACAAGAAAAGTGACTTGCCAGGAATGACCACGCAAGGGTCTGCGCTGACCTGGCAACTTCTTCGGGCCAGATCCGGCGGTTCAGCGCAGACGGCGGATCAGGCTGGAGGTGTCCCAGCGGCCACCGCCCATTTTTTGCACATCGGCGTAAAACTGATCGACCAAGGCCGTGACCGGCAGCAAAGCCCCGTTGCGCTTGGCTTCGTCCAGCACCAGGCCCAGGTCCTTGCGCATCCAGTCCACTGCAAAGCCGAATTCAAACTTGTCATCGGCCATGGTCTTGCCACGGTTGTCCATTTGCCAGCTTTGCGCCGCGCCCTTGCCGATCACGTCCAACACTTGGTGCATGTCCAACCCGGCTTGCTGGCCAAAGGCAATGGCTTCTGACAGGCCTTGTACCAAGCCCGCGATGCAGATCTGGTTGACCATCTTGGCCAGTTGACCCGCACCCGATGCGCCCAACAACGTGAAAGCACGCGAAAACGCCATGGCCGCTGGTTTGACCGCGTCAAAGGCGGCCGCATCACCGCCGCACATCACGGTGAGCATGCCGTTTTGCGCCCCTGCTTGACCACCTGAGACCGGTGCATCAACAAAATGCAGACCCAACTTTTGGGCTTGGGCATACAGCTCGCGGGCCACTTCGGCCGAAGCCGTGGTGTGGTCCACAAAAATCGCACCGGGCTTCATGCCCGCAAACGCGCTATCTGGCCCTAGGACCACGCTGCGCAAGTCGGCGTCGTTGCCCACGCAGGCGAACACGATGTCGGCACCAGCGGCCGCTTCACGCGGGGTGGGGGCACTGGCGTTGCCGGGGCATTCGGCCACCCAGGCAGCGGCTTTGGCGGCGCTGCGGTTGTACACGGTGACATGGTGACCGGCGCGGGCCAAATGGCCCGCCATGGGGTAACCCATCACGCCCAGTCCCAAAAAGGCGACCTTTCGGGCGGGGGTGGTTTCGTAAGTTTTGGCAGCGATTTGGCTCATGGGTGTCTCGTTGTGGAGTGAATAAAGTGTCTATTTTGGCAGCCTGCCGGTGTTCTGGTGCACACCGGGTGCTTTGGCTTGGGCAAGGGGAGAGATTGGCGGTTTTGTTACGCTCAGGCCATGAACCCTTCGATTGCCAACAACATCGCCAGCGTGCGAGCGCAAATGGCTGCAGCTTGCCAGACCACCGGACGCGCACCGGGCAGTGTGCAGCTGTTGGCCGTGTCCAAGACCTGGAGCACAGACGCCGTGCGGACGGCGCACTCAGCAGGGCAAACCGATTTTGGCGAAAACTACATTCAGGAAGCGGTCGACAAAATCACGGCCTTGCGCGATTTGCCACTGGTTTGGCACTGCATCGGTCCGATCCAGAGCAACAAGACACGGCTGGTGGCCGAGCACTTTGACTGGGTGCACAGCGTGGACCGCCTCAAAATCGCCCAGCGCCTGTCCGAGCAACGTCCCGAGCACCTGCCGCCTTTGCAGGTGTGCATACAGGTCAATGTGGACGGGGGCGACAACAAGTCGGGCGTGAGCCCTCAAGAGCTGGCCGCTCTGGCCAAAGCCGTGTCCGCTTTGCCGCGCCTGCAACTGCGCGGCTTGATGACCATCCCCGAACCTGCCGAGACCGAAGTGCAAATGAGGGCTGTGCACCGTCAAGCCAAAGATCTGTTTGAGCAACTGCGCGCGCAGGGTCTGCCGCTGGACACCTTGTCAATGGGCATGAGCGCCGACATGGTCGCTGCCATTGCCGAAGGCAGCACCATGGTGCGGGTGGGCACGGCGATTTTTGGCAAGCGCTGATCCCCCTGTTTCAGCTTTTAAGAGGGCTGCTTTTGCAGGCTTAGCTCTCAGATGTGAGCATCCATTTGGAGTTTGAACATGCTGCGCCGCTCCCCCACCGGCGTACCCGCCACATTCAGCAGCACCTGCGCGCGCCAGGGTTCCAGTTCCTTGCGCTGCGCATCGTCCAGCCAACCCAGCTGGTCCAGCGCCTCAACGGTGGCCGCAAACAGCGCCGACTTGTTGCCATCCATGATCTTGATGGCCAAGGCCTGGCCCCTTGAGCGGCTGCCCACCACCTGCACGCCGTCTGCGCCCACTTTTGTGACCCAGTCACCCCGACCGGCGCGCATGAAGTCGGCGTCGTTGCGCCCAGTGCCCGAGACCAACTCGGGGTGGGTGCTCATGGCCTGGCCCAATTGCGCCAGGCTCTCACCATACAGGCCGTCGGATTCGGGTTGCGCCAGACGCGCATAGCTGCGCGCCAAGCGTGACAAAGGCATGGCGTAGTTGGGGGCCGAGCAGCCGTCGATGCCCAGCGCCAGCGCTTGCTCATCTAACCCTGCCAGGTGCGCCACAGCCTCGCGAATTTTTTGTTGCAGCGGGTGATCCACCTCGGTGTAGCTGTCGGTGGGCAGGCCGTGCTGCACGCAGTACGCCAAAAATCCACTGTGCTTGCCGCTGCAGTTGTGGTGCCGCTCGTCGTAGGCAAAGCCTTCGGGCATGGGGCGGTCAAAAAACGTGAAGCGGTAAGGCACATGGCAGCCGCAGCGCATCTGGCGCGTGCTGCTGCCGCTTTTGCGCAAGATAAAAGACACCTGCTCGACATGCATCTCCTCGCCGTTGTGGCTCGCACACATCAGCGCCAGTTCGGTCGGGGTGAAGCCGAAATGCGCCACCCCGCCCGACTGGATCAGTGGCAAGGCCTGCATGGCCTTGAGGGTGGAGCGGGTGAAGCACAGCCAATGCGGGTTGCCCACTTGTGCCAGCACACGGCCTTCAGTGTCGGTCACGGCCAGCGCGCCCATGTGCACACATTCCTGCACGCCGTTGCGGGTCAGCTCAATCAAGGGTTCGAAGTTCATGGTGTGGGGTCCGAGAGGTTCAAAAAAGCCAGTCTACCGGTTCGGCGGGGTGCTCTTGACAACGCAGTGAAGTCTCTGGTTTTGTCATCCCGGGCGATGACCCGGGATCCAGTGTTCACATCGACATTCGCAAACCCTGGTGATTTTGAGCCCCAAATTGTCCCGCACTTGACCCACCATCGCACGGGCCGCCAAGACAATGAACCGATGCAAAACATTCAATCTCCCCTCCAGGCACAGGTGGTCCAATGGCTGGTCGCCCCCGGTGCGAACGTGAACGCTGGCGATGTGTTGGTGATTTTGGAAGCCATGAAGATGGAGCACGAAATCCGTGCGCCTCATGCTGGCTGTGTGGGCGAGCTGTTTTTCCAAGCGGGTGAAACGCTGGCCGAAGGCGAGGTGTTGTGCGCCCTCATGCCCGAAGCTGACGGAGCCTCGCAGCCGGTGGTGCCTACCGCCAGCGCAGCGGATGCAGCCATTCCACAAGACCGCGCCGACCTGCAAAAGCTGCAAGCGCGCCTGGCCTTCACGCAAGACGCACAGCGCCCCGAAGCCGTGGCCAAACGCCACGCCACCGGCCTGCGCACCGCACGCGAGAACATTGCCGATCTGTGTGACCCGGATTCATTCGTGGAATACGGCGCACTGGCCATGGCTGCGCAAAGCCGCCGCCGCACGGCGGATGACCTGATGCGCAACACGCCCGCCGACGGCATGGTCACTGGCATCGGCTGTGTCAACGGCCAGCGGGTGGTCGTCATGGCCTACGACTTCACCGTGCTGGCGGGCACACAAGGCATGCGCAACCACCAAAAGACCGACCGCATGCTGGGTCTGGCTTTGCAAAACAAACTGCCCGTGGTGTTGTTTGCCGAAGGCGGCGGCGGCAGACCGGGTGATGTTGACGTGGCCATCGTGGCGGGCCTGAACCTGACCACTTTCGCCGCTTTTGCGCGGCTCAACGGCCGTGTGCCAGTGGTGGGCGTGGTGGCGGGGCGCTGCTTTGCGGGCAATGCGGCTTTGCTGGGCTGCTGCGACGTGATCATCGCCACCCGAGACAGCAACATCGGCATGGGCGGCCCAGCCATGGTCGAAGGCGGGGGCTTGGGTGTATTCAAGCCCGAGCAAATTGGCCCAAGCGACGTGCAGCATGCCAACGGCGTGATCGACGTGCTGGTGGATGATGAAGCGCAGGCGGTGACGGCAGCGCGGCATTACCTGTCGTGTTTTCAAGGCGCGCAAACCGAATGGCAAACCCCGCCCACACAAGCCCTGCGCGATGTGGTGCCCGAAAACCGTGTGCGTGTGTACGACACCCGCACCGCCATGCAGGGCATTGCCGACGAGGGCAGCACGCTGCATTTGCGCACCGGCTTTGGCGTGGGCATCCACACCGCGCTGGCGCGCATCGCAGGCCGCCCGGTGGGCCTCATGGCCAACAACCCGCTGCACCTGGGCGGCGCGATCGACGCCGATGCCGCCGACAAAGCAGCCCGCTTCATGCAACTTTGCAACGCACACGGTCTGCCCATCGTGAGCTTGGTCGATACACCCGGCTTCATGGTCGGGCCTGACACCGAGGCGCTGGCGCAAGTGCGCCATGTTTCGCGCATGTTTGTGGCCGCCGCGCACCTGCGGGTGCCGCTGCTCAGCGTGGTGCTGCGCAAAGGCTATGGCCTGGGCGCGATGGCCATGACCGGCGGGGGCTTTCACGAAACCCTCAGCACGGTCGCCTGGCCCACCGGAGAGTTTGGCGGCATGGGGCTGGAAGGTGCGGTGCGGCTGGGTTACCGCAAGGAACTCCAAGCCCTGCCCGAAGGCCCCGAGCGCGAAGCGCTGTTTGAGCAACTGCTGGCGCAGCAATACGACAACGGTAGCGCCATCAACATGGCGGCCACGCTGGAGATTGACGCAGTGATTGACCCGGCTCAAACGCGGGATTGGTTGGTGGCGGGTCTGCAAGCTGGGCGCGTGAAGCCTTTTGATGGCAACCTGGGCATTGACGCTTGGTGAACGAGCAGCGTCAGCACTTGGCGTCGCAGCAAGTCGCGCTTGCTGACACTGAGCCGATTTACGGGGTCGGACGGCTCAGTCGCTGGAGCTCTTGCTCAGAAATTTCATCCAACACGCGCACCACCTTGGTAACCCCACCGATGCTGCGGGCGATATCGGTGGCGCGTTTGGCCTCGCGCGAGGTCACGCGGCCCATCATATAGACGATGCCGCGCTGGGTCACCACCTTGAAGGCGTTGACCTGCAAGTCTTTGGCGTCTACAAATGCGGCTTTCACACGACCGGTGGTCACGGTGTCTTTGGTGCGCTGGCTCAATGAGCTGACGGGCATCACGGCCAAATCGTTCACCACCGCGCTCACGTTTTCCTGACTCTGGGCCAATTTTTCGGCACGCTCCTTGTCAGCGGCTGTGCGCACCTCGCCCGTCAGCAAGACCTGGCGGTTGAAGCTGGTTACGCTCAGGTGGATGCGCTCGCCCAACTCCTTGCGCACAGCGTTGCCCACCTTGATCTCGATGCTCTCGTCCTCGACTTGTGTGCCGGTGGTGCGGCGGTCAGTGGCCATCACACCCGTCATGACAGCTCCCCCCACGATCAAAGGTGCACAGGCACTGAGGCTGGCCAAAGAGGCCAGCAACATGGCACCGTAAACCACCGTTCGAACTTGATGTTTCATTTAATACGACTCCTGTTCACCCAACAACTGGGTGTCAATGCCATCACACAAACAGTGCAGCACCAACTGCTGCACTTCGCGAATTCGGGCCACGCGTTCGTGGGGCACACAAACATGCACATCGGTCTCACGCAGTTGCCGGGCCAAGGCCCCGCCCTGATGACCGGTGAGCGCCACCACGCTCATTTCACGCTCGTGCGCAGCCTGCACCGCCTGCACCAGCGAGGACTCGGCCCCTTGGGCGCTGATGAGGAAAAGCACATCGCCGGTGTGCCCCAGGGCACGCACCTGACGGGCCAAACCTTGTTCGTCAGGCCACAAGCTGGCCATTTGGGCATCGGCCGACAAAGTCAAGGCCGACAGGCCCGGTCTTTCACGCTCAAATCCGCCCACCAGCAAGCCAGCGAGATACTGCGCCAGACCCGCCGATGCGCCCTGACCCGCCGTGAGCACTTTGCCGCCGCCAGTGACACAAGCGAGCATGGCCTGTACGGCCGCATCGACCGGTTTGGCCAAACCCTCGGCCACTTGATAGTGCAAGTCTGCACTGTCAATGAAATGCTGTTGAATGCGCAGGTCTAACATAGGGCGGCATGATAACCCCGCCAGCCCTTGGCCATGGTTATTGCGCCCGAGTGCGAGTGATTAATCACATCTTCGCTGTCTTACCGGACTCGCTTTTGCTTGTCATCTCAGACCCCCTCATCAATGTCATCATGGACTTGATCCGGGATCCATTGCGCTCTACCGCCGATTGCCAAGGCCAGCGGCCCAAGATGGATCCCGGGTCTTCGCCCGGGATGACAAAGTCTTTGATCCCGTACATGCCATTGAACGTCATTCAGGCGTCTTATTTGATTTGTTAAGCCCATCGAGCCGAATCAGGAACTGGCGTCAAAAGCCGCCTGCAGCCACTGCGGCCCTGCGGCATCCAGGGCAACCACGTCAAATCGCGCAGGCGGCAGTTGTCGCCAACTGAGCAGGTAATGCCGGGCCGCAAAAATGATGCGCCGTTGTTTGACAGCACCAATGGTGGCGGCGGCACCGCCAAAGTCACTGCGGCTGCGTTTTCGCACCTCCACAAAGACCACTGTGCCGTCCGGACTTTGCATGATCAGGTCAATCTCGCCCCCACCTCTGCCGGGAGTCCGATAATTGCGCTGCAGCAGCCGCAAGCCGCGCTCTTGCAAAAAGGCCAGCGCCTCGTCTTCACCCGCATCGCCCCGGGCTTTGGTCGTGCTGGGGCCTGTTTTGTCTTTTTTGAGGAATTGCATTGACTCCGTCTCCCTTGTCTGCCTCGTTTGCCAACGCCCTTGCCGCCGCGCACGAGGCTGCCGGATCACAAAACCATCCGGTCAGCACACTGTATGTCGTGGCCACCCCCATTGGCAATCTGGCCGATATCAGCCTGCGCGCGCTGCATGTGTTGTCCAAGGTCGATGTGGTGGCCTGCGAAGACACCCGCCACACGCAGCAGTTACTCCGCGCCTATGGGCTGGACCGCCCCGGCAACCAGCTTTTGGCACTGCACCAACACAACGAAGCCGAGGCAGCCCACAATGTGCTCGACCGCTTGGGCCAAGGTCAGCGCGTGGCCTATGTGAGCGACGCAGGCACACCCGCCATCAGCGACCCGGGCGCACGCCTCGTGGCGGCTGTGCGCCTGGCCGGGTTTCGGGTCATGCCGCTGCCCGGCGCCAGCAGCGTGACCACGGCCCTCAGCGCTTCTGGCATGACCGGAGACAGCGGCTTTGTTTTCGCGGGTTTCTTATCCAGCAAAGCCACCGAGCGGCAGTTGACCGTGCAACAGCTGGCGCAAGAAAGCCGCGCCGTGGTGCTTCTGGAGGCACCCCACCGCATCGAAGCCCTGGCCTTGGCGCTCTCGGTGCTGGGCCAGCGCCGTGTCACGCTGGGGCGCGAGCTGACCAAGCAGTTCGAGCAAATCGAAACCCTGCCAGCACAAGATTTGAGCGCGTGGTTGGCCGAAAAGCCTGAACGCCTTCGGGGTGAATTTGTGCTGGTGCTGCACGACGCGCCCGTTGAAGACGTCAAGGGCGAAGGCTTGCGGGTTTTGCAGCTGTTATTGCCCGAACTGCCCCTTAAAACAGCGGTCAAGCTGGCGGCTGAAATTTCGGGTGAATCCAAAAACACCTTGTACGAACAGGCCTTGACTCTGAAAAAACAAGGCTGATACCCGGCCACAGTTGGCCGCGCAAGGCACAATCACCCCCCATGAATTTCACCCGTATCGTTACCCTTGCAGCCATCGCACTCCTGACCCTCGGAGCTTGGCAAGCTTTTGGTTGGCCTGGCATCGCCCTGGCCATTGGCGGCATCGTCATGTGGGTGCTGTTGCACTTCACCCGCATGGTCAACATCCTCAAAAAAGCCGCCGACCGTCCCATCGGCCATGTGGCCAGCGCCGTCATGCTCAACGCCAAGCTGAAAAAAGGCGTCACCTTGATGCATGTGATCGCCATGACCCGCTCTTTAGGCCTGCTGCAAACCATCAAAGACGCTCAGCCCGAGGTCTACGCTTGGACCGACAACAGCGATTCGGTGGTGACTTGCACCTTTGTAGGCGGCAAGCTGACCGAGTGGTCACTGGTTCGCCCCGAAGTGCACACGCCAGAGCACCCCGAAGAGCCAAACCCTTAAAATCCACGCCACCCCTGTTTACTGCAGCTAATTCAAAGGACACTTTCATGAGCGTTGTCATCCCCTCCATGTCAGACCGTGACGGCAAAATCTGGATGGACGGCCAGATGGTCGATTGGCGCGACGCCAAGATCCATGTGCTGAGCCACACCCTGCACTACGGCTGCGGCGCTTTTGAAGGCGTGCGCGCCTACAAAACCGAGCAAGGCACCGCCATCTTCCGCCTGCAAGAGCACACCGAGCGCCTGTTCAACAGCGCCAAGATCCTGCGCATGGCCATCCCCTTCACGCAGGAACAGGTGAACGAAGCCCAACGCGCCGTGGTGCGCGAGAACAACTTGGAAAGTGGCTACATCCGCCCCCTGACCTGGATTGGCGACAAAAAGCTGGGCGTCAGCCCCAAGGGCAACACCATCCACCTGATGGTGGCAGCCTGGACTTGGGGTGCATACCTGGGTGAAGAAGGCATGAAGCGCGGCATCCGCGTGAAAACCAGCAGCTACACCCGCCACCACGTCAACATCACCATGACACAAGCCAAGGCGGTGAGCAACTACACCAACTCGATTTTGGCCAACATGGAAGTGACCGACGAGGGCTATGACGAAGCCCTGTTGCTCGACACCTCGGGCTTTGTGTCTGAGGGCGCAGGCGAAAACATCTTCGTGGTGAAAAACGGCGTGATCTACACACCCGACTTGTCGGCAGGCGCCCTGAACGGCATCACCCGCAACACCGTGTTCCACATCGCCAAAGACCTGGGTCTGGAGATTGTGCAAAAGCGCATCACCCGCGACGAGGTCTACATCGCCGACGAAGCATTCTTCACCGGCACAGCCGCCGAAGTCACGCCAATTCGTGAACTCGACCGCATCGAGCTGGGCAAGCCCGGTTATGTGGGCAGCCGCGGCCCGATCACCGAAAAAATCCAGACTGCGTTCTTTGACATCGTCAATGGCCGCAACCCCAAATACGCCCACTGGCTGACCAAGGTTTGAGGAACCCCAACATGAGCACCCAAGCTGTTGAACTGCTGGCCGCCGACCTGAACCCCCAGGGCGGCGTGTTTTGCCCCAGCCCCAAAGCCGACATGAAAATCTGGAACAGCCACCCCAAGGTCTACTTGGACGTGGCCAAAACCGGTGAAGCCAAGTGCCCATACTGCGGCACGGTTTACAAGCTCAAAGCCGACGAAGTGGTGGGCCACCACCACTGACCCAGACTGGCACAAGTCAGGGCCCAGTCTTCAATACGCGCCTTCCCTTTTCAGCACCACGCGTATCGTCTTGAACAAAATCGCGATGTCGTACCAAAGAGACCAGTTCTTCACGTACCAAGTGTCCAGGTACACCCGGGTGTCGTAGCTGGTGTCATTGCGGCCGCTGACTTGCCACAGGCCCGTCATGCCAGGGCGTACCATCAGGAAATAATCCACATCGTCGCCATAACGAGTCAGTTCGGCTCGGATCACAGGCCGTGGCCCCACCAGGCTCATCTCGCCACGGATCACGTTGAACAGTTGCGGCAACTCGTCCAAGCTGGTGCGGCGCAAAAATTCGCCGATGGGTGTGATGCGCGGGTCGTTGCGCAGCTTGAACTCGCGCTCCCATTCGGCTCGCGCAGCCGGGTCATTGGCCAACAGCTCGCGCAAAAGTTCTTCGGCATCCACCTGCATGGTGCGGAACTTGAAGCACGGAAACACTTTGCCATTTTGTCCCACCCGCTTGTGCGCAAAAATGGCGGGACCACCATCGCGCTGGATGCGCAGCGCCACATAAACCAAAGGCAGGGCGCCCAAGACCAGCAACAGCAAGGCCGCCAACAAATCAAACACCCGCTTCAGCCAACGGGCAGGCCAATACCGCAAGTTGTTGCGCAACTTGAGCATGGCCACCTCGTGCGAGAAGAAATACGACATGTCCGTGCCAAACAAAGGCACACCCCTCATGGCTGGCACCACGCTCACGTCTTCTGCCTTCCAGTGCGCCAAGCTCCGCAGCAAATCTTCGCGCAAATCGTTTTGCCCGTGCTCCAATGCCAGCACAAACTGCGCACCCGGCACCATGGCCCATTGGCGCAACTTTTCTGACATGGCTTTGGACGCCTGCGTGGCATCCACCATTTCGACCACCGCAAAACCCAGAGCTGGCTCGCTGTTCAAGGCGGCCACTGCCTCGTGGGCATTGGGTCCATTGCCCACGATCAAGGTCGGGCGCTGCCACACGCCCACACGCCGCATCAGCGACCGCGCCAAGCCCCGGCCCAGCGGCACACACAACATGGCCAGCGGCCAAACCAAGGCCCACCACAAACGAGAAGAATTCCAGCGCGTCAAGGCCAGCACCGCCAAATCGAGCACGGCCAAAAGCAACAATGCCATCAGCGTCTCGCCCAGCTCAGACCAAAAAGGTTTGCGGTCGCTGTAGTGCCGAAAGCGCACCAAAAATAAAACCAAGCCCACACCCGCCACGCCCAGCCAGGCCCAATAACGCTGCTCATCCTGTGTGACCAACCAATCTGCATCCGTGGACACGCCCCAGAACTGCGCAACCGCCGCAGCCAGCAGCCCCGACATCAGTAAAGCCAACACATCCGCCCCCAGCAAAGCCGCCTTGGTCAAGCGGATTTGCATCGTGTTTAATCGACGCCAGTTTTGTTTTTTTTTATTCAACACATCCATCCCTGCCAACAAAAAAGCCGGTATTACCGGCTGTTACTGTGCGCATAATCATCATCGGTTTTTTATCCCTCATTGCCAATCGGCATGGCTTGCAGATTGCAACGCGTTCCAATTGTCCGGAGGATTCCCTCGCATCAACATGCGTTTAAAAACAGCATAGGGATCGTTTTTACTGCCTGCTGCACGCAAAGTTTGCTCGTCGTTGATCCACGCAAAAATAATGACCCGGCTTTTCGAGTCAAAACGAAAAAACAATCTGAAACGTTGACCGATTTTTGCCCGACGCCAATGCCGGTAGTCTGAACCCATGGTGTTGCCCTGCCGGTACTCGTCTCGGTTGGGGTCACTGGGCACAGCCTCCAGTATCAATTTGGAAACCGCCTCAAACAACCTGACGTTGGCATTGGATGCGAAGCCAGCCGGGTCTTGCGCTTGTGCTCGCAGCGCACCCTCTTGCAGCTTTCGCAGTTGCTCTATCAAACAGTCATGAAAGAGCAAGTTCCAACCGTGGCTTTGCATCACAACTCAACATCACCGTCGATGTCCAACTCTAAGTCCACATGGCTGGACAGAGCTTTTCGCATGGCTTGTGCTAGTTCATCAGGCAAACCGGCCACATTTTTCCCGTTTCGAATGTCTGACGCCAGTAATGAGAGAAACTGACCGATGGCAGGATCTTCGTGCGCATCTTTCTGGACACGCGATACGATGATTTGGTCACCCTGCACATCAAAAGCCACCGAACCGCCGCGGTCAACACCCAGCGCATTGCGTATGGCCTTGGGCAAAGTGATTTGCCCTTTGCTTGTGATGGTGGCGACTTCATGAAGTGTCAACATGTCTGGCTCCTGTATTAGCCCCAATGGTAAGGAGTATTCCTTACTGCGTCAATGACTGCTCTTGACAGCTCAACCCCAAAACCCCTCGTGCATGCTGCACCAGCGTTTGAATCACAAAGGCCAACGTGACTCCAAACACCCCAGGCGGTAACCGGTCAGTTTGGCAGACCAACGCTTTAACAGTGCTCAGCGCGAGTGAAAGGCCCGGTATTTGGCAGTTACAAATTCCGTGAACTCATTTCTAAATCGCTCCTGCGAAAATCGCATGGCATTGGCGCGACAGGCCTGGGGGTTTATGCGGTCCGAGTTGGCTTCGAACAAATGCACAGCATCCACCAGCGAAGGCACTGACTGCTCTGTAAAAAAAACGCCCGTTGGCTGCACATTGTCCAATCCCCGAATGGTCTCCAGCGCCCCACCTTTGCCAAACGCAATCACAGGCGTGCCACAGGCCTGGGCCTCTACGGGCGTGATGCCAAAGTCTTCTTCGGCCGCAAAAACAAAAGCCTTCGCCCTTTGCATGTGATCTTTCAGCACCGCATCCGACTGGTAGCCCAATATTTGCACATTGGCAGGTGCCAGCGCCTTGACCTTCTCAAAATCCGGCCCATCACCAATGACCACCAGTTGCTTGTCAGACATTTGAGCAAACGCCTGAACGATCAAGGGCAGCTTTTTGTAAGGCACCATGCGCGATGCCGTCAAATAAAAACTGCCCCTCTCCATGCCAACATCAAAAGAATCCACATCGACTGGCGGATAAATCACTTCAGCGCTTCTTCTGTAAACCTTTTCAATTCGACGTCCAATGAAACGTGAATTGGCAAGGAAGACATCAACACCATTGGCTGTGCGCATATCCCACTGTCTTAATCTATGGAGTAGCCAGCGCACTACCCCACCCTTCAAGCCCTTGTCCAGTCCAGTTTCATGCAAATATTGATGCTGTAAGTCCCACGCATACCGCATGGGCGTGTGGCAATAACAAACGTGCAATTGATCTGGCCCAGTCAATACACCTTTGGCTACCGCATGTGAACTCGATAGCACCAAGTCGTAACCTGATACATCCAATTGCTCAACCGCCAGAGGCATCAAGGGCAAATAATGGCGGAAGTATTTTTTTGCAAAAGGCAGCTTCTGAATGAAGGTTGTCTTGGCGGTCTTGCCCAACACCAACCGACGGTCATCTGCAGACAGAAAATCCACAACACTGAACAAGTCAGCTGATGGAAAGACTGCCAAGATTTCGCTCACGACCTTTTCAGACCCAGCGTAGGTGGCCAACCAATCATGAACAATTGCTACCCTCATATGACCTATCGTTTCGTCGCTGTCCGTTGTTTTTGGTTGATTTTGATCAACAACAGCAATTTGAGGCCGTTAATCACGAAGCAGACGCGACGGCACACCAACATAAACCCCTGCAACATCGATAGGCTTGTGCACGACGGCCCCCGCACCGACGGTGACATGGCCGACTACCGATAAACCATCAATCACTGTCGCCCCAGCACCCAACATCGAGAAATCTCCGAGACAGCTCCTCCCCGCCATGGTTGCATTGACCGACACATGGGCCCATTCGCCTACGGAACATTCATGCTCCACCACAGCGCCTGAATTGATAATGCTCCCACGCCCGACTTTGGCCATGGGTCCAATGTGCGCTTGTTGCCCAACGAACACGCCGTCACCTAGCGAGCAGGCCACACCCAATGTGGCAGAAGGAGCTATCAGGCTGACGAGTTGACAGCCTTGTTGCTCAATCAATTCGCTTTGCTTTTGCCTGACCAGGCCATTACCAGAAGCCGGAAAGGCACACCAGGCTTTGGGATCGTGCGGTGTGAAGGATTTCAAAACAGGAAAGTCAAGAAACATTTCACCTACGCGGGCGTGTTCGTCCACAAAAACCAGCGTTGCGTAGCCCATCGCTATCGCCACATCGGCCACACTCCGCGCATGACCGCCAAAACCCAGAATGATCAGCTGTTTGTTTGATGCTTCTCGGTTCATTCGGCCGCCGTTTCATCAGCAATGCGGTCCAACACGGCAATGTGTTCTTGCACCACGTTTTGCCAAGTGCGCTGAGCCAGCCGTTCGTAGGTGGGCTTTTGTATGGCCAAGAGTTCATCTCGGTGTTTCAGCGCCCACTCCATGCGCTCGGCCATGTCGCGCCAATCATATGGGTCAAAAAAGGTGGTCGCTTGCAGCTCAGGCTCAGTCAACACTTCTTCTGTCACGGGTATCCGCGCCATCACCACAGGGGTGCCGACCGACAGTGCCTCAGTGAAGGTGAACGGGCAACCGCCCTCGCTCAAACTCGGGTTGACCGCGAGATCAGCCAAGTGATAACAGGCTGCTAGTTCTTGAATTTTGAGTCCATGCAAAAACAACACTTCGTTTTGCAAATTTTTTTCCAGCACATACTTTTCAATCTCAGGCATAACCCGCTGGTTTCCCGTCAAGATCAACTTGTGGCCTATCAGGCGTTTGCGCAACAAATGCTCATAGGCACGCAGCAGGGTCAACACGTTTTTGTTGGGCCGCATTTGGCTGGCATAAAACAAAAACTTCACCTCGGTGTTGGCAAAGCCTGCGGTATAGGTCGGATTCTGAGATTGACTCAATGCGCAACTCATTAGCCAAAGGCAGTAGTTTCTAGTAGCCACTGCCCCGTTTGCGAATCCGCGCACGGTGACCCACTTGCTCAGGTCATTGGGCGCATGGTGCACCACGCTCACCTGACTGCCTTGCACCCCATAGCGGTCCACCAAAGTTGACCACTTCACGTCCGCGCTGTAAGTCACAAAGTGCTGGCCGCCCTCAATGGCACTCTCCACGATTTCAAAGTTTTCTAGGAAACGATCGCCGCCTACCGAAGAAAAACCCACAGGAAAATCGGTCAGCACCACGTCGGGGACGCACATCAATCGCGGAGCCTGAATCTGGTTAAACGCAGGCCAAAAAGCCGTTGGGCAATACCAGGCTCGCACGTCACCCATGGTGTTGATGAGCGCTTGCATCCGCAATACTTCGGCTTGCTCCATTGCCCTGTACATGTTGCGCACCAGCCCATCGTCTTTTGGTGAGCTGGTTATTTTTTTGAACCGCTGTAATGCCGTAGGAAACTTGTGTAGCGTTTTGTGCAGCAAAGGCTTAGCAACCATGAACAGCAACAGCAACAGCCCAAGCGGCATCCAGATTGGACTCAACAGCAAGACAGCGACAAGCACTCCAAACAATGGCATTAATGCACGTACCAAGGTTACCAGTGAGTACGTACGCACCAAACGATCGACAGTACTGCGAACAAGCGCGTTTGGCTGGTCACGCAGCCAAAATCCAATGCGCTTGAATACACCTGATTTTTTTTCTCGGTTTCGATAGCGCTGCCATGTCTCATATATGCGCAACACCAGTGGCAGGCCCTTGGGCGACACCACATGACAGCTGCTGCTGGGCACGCCTTCGGCTTCCAACAACTCAGCCAAAGACTCGCGCGACCAACTCGGGCAGACGACACTGAAACTGACGTCTTTTTGTGTAGATGCACCTTTGAGGAATGCGGCCAGATAGCGCCCCAGACCCTCGTGGCGCAAATCCACCGTAGGCGGGTATGCGATGTAGATGCCGTAATGTTTCACAGACATGCGCTGGCAGCCTTCCAATATGCAGACGCCAGGCGCTCGATGCTTTGGCTTGCCAGTTGATCGGCCGTTGGCAGCATGGCACGGCGCTCCATGTGCTTTTGTTCCATCTCTTTGAGTGCCTGTGCCATGGCCTTCGGATCGCTGGCGTCCATCCAAGCCAGATTAAGAGAAAACTGCTCGTCCATCTCTCGCATGGGCGGGTAGTCGCTGCTGAGCGAGGGCACGCCCAAACCAGCGGCCTCGACCACACTGAAGGTGCCGTTGTCTATGCGACCAGCGTGCCACAAAAAGGCTGCCCCCTGCAGCAAGCGCTGGTAATCTGCATCGGGCAGCTCACCCTGCCAATGCAATCGACGCCTGAGTTGCTCATGTGCGCGCACCCAAGCCATGGTCTGTTTAAGAAACTCCGGCGGGGTTTTGAGCAATTTTTGAGAATCAACCCCCGTAACATGGCAATTCAGGGTGCCGTTCATTTCATCGTAATAAAGCTCTAAAGCACGCAAAGCATGTTCGTGGTTTTTGTGCATCGCGGCATTGGTGGTCCAAACAAAATACGAGGCTTGCTTGGGCGGCTGGACGAAGTGCTTGGCTTCAAATGCCGGTGCCAGCATGGGCAGCTTGACCACGCGTTTGGCGTCAACGCCCGCGTATTGCAAAGCATCCTGACGGGTGAATTCTGTGGTGGTCCAAACCTGTGTTGCTGCGCGTGCAGCATTGATAAAAGACTGATCTGCGCCTTTGGGCAATATCGGCACATAACGCTGCAAATAGTCATACACCATGTGCACCACGGGCCGCAGGGGCAACAATGGCGCTGTGACGCGGTCAGACACCACCACCCACAGATCGAAATCTTCCAACTGCTTGATTCCATCGTCCACTACCAAGTATTCTGGGGCTAATGCTTCCCAATGCGCGTGCCCCGCGTAACGCATGGCTCGCCTTGCCTCATCGGCTTTTCTGGTGCGCCACTTGAATCCGCGAGTTTTGATCGTCGATGGCAGATCCTCAAACTCCGTGTTTGGGTAAAAATTTGGATCGTGGAGGTGCAAAAGTACCACCTCGACTGATTTGCCACTTTGCTCGGCACCAATCTGGAGTGTTTGGGCCAGCATCTTGGCCCCACGCAAGGAGCCACCCCTGTAACCTACAGGCACGATCACTGCGATGCGTTGCTTGTGCTTGCGTAGAAGATTGGGTCGCGCCAAACGTTCCTGGCGCTGCACCAACAACTGCGAACGCACTTGGTTCCATGCGCTTTGCCATGCATCGATTTTGGGCTCAAAGGCCATGGCGTTGAGCAGCACCAGCTGGCTCTGCCGTATCTGATCTTGCAGGGTGAAATCACCTGCCAAAAGTTTTTTGATTTTTTGACGTGCCTCTTGATAGCTTTTGCATCTGCCCGGCAACGCCAAACCGCCCAAGCGGTCCAGCATGCCGCCAGCCATGAAGATCAGGGGCATACCCGCACGAACCGCCTCAAACGGGTGGTAATGGATGTGGTTTTTTTCCTGCGAGTGATAAAACATCACCCGAAATTCACGCATGTTGCGGGCATGCTCTTCGGCTGTGACATAGCCCAGAACGTGGTCTGCATCTGGGTCAACGGCCTGTGAGCCCGCTACCGCATGTGGCAAGTCGCCCAGCTGATTTTTGAACGCCTGGTACACCGACTTGTAATAGGCGTTCTGGCCAATATCTGGACACAGAAAATAGATGCGCGCATCGCCCCCACGCCAGCTATCGCGGGGTGTGGTGTCCAGCATACCCAAAGGCAAATCAAGTTTTCGTTTGCCTAAGACTGCTGGCTCATTCAAATGCAGATGGTCATAAGCCTGGGCAAACCACAAACGGCTGCCCAGACGTTGAATCGTTTTGTGCCCCAGTTGCTGAGTCAATTGCGCCAACAGGTCTACATGGCTCACTCCCTGCACTTGACCGTAGGCACGCCACAAAAGAGCTCCCTGAAAACGGGCAGTCAAGCTGTTAAAAGCCTCTGGTTTGTACAGCGTGAAAAAACAGGCATCGAAGTAGCGGTTGGCGATGTCCCAAGCTGCTTGACTGGGTTGCCCATACCAATCTTGGGCGTTTAAGAAGGCCAAATCATCAGCGGGGATGGACAGGCTGGCATCTTCTTCGTACGACACCGAAGCCGATCGAAAGCTGATTTCAGTGGGGTAGCTTTTGGGTGTAAAGATTTCTTCGATGCCTATGTGCTTGAGCATCTTGAGTTCAAAAGCTCGTGCTGAACCGTGGTTGAGCAACCACATCACTCGAAAAGTGGAATCGACTCTCATGACAAGTGATTGATCTTTTTGTATTCGGCAATCGAATCGGGCATATTGCCGTCGAACACGATTTCGCCATGGTGGAAAACCAAACCTCGCTCACAAATCGACTGGAGCGCCCCAAAGTCGTGCGAGGCCAGCACCAGAATTTCTGACTTTTCAATCAGGCTCATGATGCGCTGCTTGGCTTTGGCCATGAAGTTGGCATCGCCTGCACCAATGACCTCGTCGAGCAACAAGATGTCTCCGCCCACGGCCGTGGAAATGGCAAAGGCCAAGCGCACCTGCATGCCCGCAGAATAGGTTTTGATGGGGTAGTCAATGAACTCGCCCAGATCAGCAAAGGCGACGACCTCGTCTTCAATCTCGCGCATGAACCGAGGGGTCAAACCTAACAACAAACCCCGGTACAAAATGTTTTCACGGCCTGAGGCGTCGGGCTCAAAGCCCAGGCTCAGGTCAAACAGCGAGCGCACGGTACCCAAGACCTCACGACGGCCTGAAGAAATGGGGTACAAACCGGCCAGCATTTTCAAAAAAGTGCTTTTGCCCGCGCCGTTGTGCCCTAGCAAACCAACCCGCTGACCAGGCAGGATATCGAGGTTGATGCGCTTAAGAGCGTGCACATCATGTACATCGTGCTCAGTTCGTTGCAGTTTGAACAGGCTGCCCATGAGTGATTTCAGTGAGCGCTCTTTGAATGCTACAGATGAATAATGGAGATCGACATCCTCCAGATGAATGCGGTTCGTGTTCATAGGTAGAAGATGACCTTTTTCTCTGCGCTTCGTCCTATTAACACCGCAGCCAAAGTCAATACAACAACAGTACCCAAGCAAAACGCATAGTTTTCAATTGTTGGCCATTGACCGCGCAGCATGGGAGCACGGACGATCTCAAGGATATGGTAAATGGGGTTCAGGTCGACAAGCCAATGCAGATCCCCCCCTCGGAAGACTTTGGCTTCGAAATAAATTGGCGAAACAAACCACATGGCCTGCATGATCAGGCCCAGCGCGTGAGGCAAATCGCGAAAGCGTGTGGCCACATAGGCTAAAGCCGTGGCCATCGGCCATGCCAACAGTACCAATATCGGAAAAATACTGAGTGCAGCCAGCCACGACCATCCGAAGTTGTGCGGCATCACTATCAACACCCAGATCACCAAGCTCATGCTTGCCAAGCTCAACACCATGATGTTGGTGAAGACTGTACGCAGTGTGTAAATGGCCAACGGGTGTCTGCACTGTTTGATATAAGCGTCTGCCTGTACAAATGACAATGCCCCCCCCATGGCGGAGGCGGTCATAAACTCCCATACGACCATACCCGACAAGATGTAGGGCGCGTATTCTTTGATGTCGGTTTTGAAGATCTTACCGAACACAATAGCAAGCAGCAGCGTCATCCCCAGCGGCTGAATCACTGTCCACAGCACACCAAAGAAAGACCGACGCCAGCGTGATCGCAAGTCAGCAAAGGACAGATGCGTCCAAAAATACCGGGCATCCCAGATGCCTATAAAATAGTTCATTAAATTTTTTCTTGAATATTATATACAAGCGTTTTATTAAAATAGCAAAGTGATATTAAGCCCGCCACCATCGCAATGCTTCAAAAAGCTTCCAAAGTTTTGAGTTAGTAACTTCACGATATAACCAGCCTATTTCTTCAACTCGCTTAGTCAAGTATATATTTTGCTCCACGAGCTTCTCGATCGATTGAGAGTCATCAGATATTTCAGCAGTCTGTGATTTTTGACGAGCTGCCGCCCGCAATGCAAACAGTGACAACTTATCTGTTTTGATAAAAAAAGCGTTTACATGAGAACTGATGTCATAGGTATAGCCGAGCATACAAAGTCGAGTTTTCATCTCACGTAGATCAAGATGACCAACCTCAATGCAGATAACGTCTGGCAAAACATGACTACCACGCATGCCGTCTATGACAGAAAACTCATGTCCCTCCACATCTAAAACAAGCAAATCTATACAGCTTATTTTATTTTTTTCTATGAAATTATCCCAAGTAATTAGCGACACTTCTACCGGCACAAATTTACAACCACCATCCAACAGGAGAGACTTATGCAAAGCAGTGTGTTCCAATGAACCATTGGTGCACTCCTTGCCAAAAACAGGGTGGTCAACAGCCTGAAAAGTAGCAGTGCCAAGTTTATTTGAGAGTGCCGAATTAATATTAATTGATGAGGGACGATTTTTACATAAGGCTTCATAAACCCAAGGCACGGGTTCAATATTGAAACCATTCCAACCCATAGTTTCCTCAAAAAATTTGCAAGAATTTTCTGTCAA
>JAIXOZ010000158.1 GCA_027486495.1 Comamonadaceae bacterium
GGTGGGTGATGCCCACGACAGCGGTGTCGCCGTCAATTTGCAACCATTCGTGGTCTTCGGTGTACTTGATCATGAGGGGGCTCCTTGAGAATGAGGTTCGGGTTGTTAAATTGGGGTCAGATCCCAATTGTTTGGCTGAAATTTGTGCTTGGATTTAATTGGGATCTGACCCCGATTAACTTCAGCCGCGGTAATAGCGGTTAGGCACGAAGGGCAGGGGGCTGACTTGCATGGACACGGCTTTGCCGCGCACCATGGCGTTCAGACGTGTGCCCGACGCTGCATATTCTGCCTGCACATAGGCCAGCGCCACGGGCTGATCGGCGGTGGGGGCGAGCAGGCCGCTGGTGACTTCGCCTACTTTTTGGCCTGCGTCGTTGTGCAGCTCGACATGCTCGCGCACCGGCACCCGCTCCAGCCCCACCAGGCCCACACGCAAGCGTTGCGCAGGCGCTGCGCCGTCCAGCTGTTCCAGCACCTTGGTCGCACCCGGAAAGCCGCCTGCACGGGCACCCCCCGTGCGGCGCACCTTTTGCATGGCCCAGTTCAGGCCCGCTTCGACTGGGGTGGTGGTGGTGTCGATGTCGTTGCCATACAAGCACAATCCGGCTTCAAGGCGCAATGAGTTGCGGGCACCCAGGCCAATCGGCTTGACTTCGGGCTGGGCCAGCAAGGCGCGGGCAAAGGCCTCGGCCGCATCGGCGGGCAGGGAAATTTCAAAACCGTCTTCGCCGGTGTAGCCGCTGCGGGTCACGTACAGGTCTGCGCCGTTCACTTCAAAAGCTGCGCCGGTCATGAAAACGAGTTTTTCGACACCGGGCAACAGACGTTGCAAGGCGGTCACCGCTTGTGGGCCTTGCAGGGCCAGTAAGGCGCGGTCGAATTGCGGCGTGATGGTGCAGCGGCTGCCGATGCGCTGTTGGATATGTGCCAGATCGCCGTGTTTGCAGGCCCCGTTGACGATCACAAAGATGTCCTCGCCCCTGTTCACAAACATCAGGTCGTCGATGATGCCGCCCTCGTCATTGAGCAGCAGGCCGTAGCGTTGTTTGTTCACGCCCAGACCCATCACGTCCACCGGCATCAGGCTCTCGAAGGCGGCAGCGGCGTCTGATCCGGTCAGCCGCAGCTGGCCCATGTGCGAGACGTCAAACAAGCCTGCTGCGCTGCGAGTGTGGTGGTGCTCAGCGACCAAGCCTGCCGGGTATTGCACTGGCATGCTGTAACCCGCAAAAGGCACCATGCGTGCGCCCAGCTCAATGTGCAGCGCGTTCAAAGGGGTGGTGAGCAGGTCGGCAGAAGCGGTCACAAGAAACTCCAAGGGCAATGAAAAACCACAGCACATGCTGTGGCGCTTGCCCTCGCTGTCCGCTTTACCTGAGAGATTCGCCGGGAACGTCAGCCCAAAAGCCGATCGTTCTGCGGGTTGCTCCTTCGGTGGATGCCGTGAACCGATGTCCCGGCACCTCTCTCCAGTGAGGTAACGCTTTGGAAAAAAGCGTTTTGTCAGTCCTTTTGCCTGAGCGTTCAGCAGCTGGTCACAGCGCCTGCGCCTTCGGCGGCCTGACTTGTTTCATGGTGCATGAATCAAGTCAGGCGCTCTCCTGACAACTGTGAATTCTAACTTTATTTGTTGTATATCCAGTCGCGCAAGGTCAGAGATATCTCTGGCACATAACTGATCAGCATCAGACAACCCAAAATGACCCCGATGAAGGGGATCAGGTCTTTGATGATCCTGTCCAGAGATATTCGGGCCACCGTACAGGCGGCAAAAAGGTTCACCCCAAACGGTGGGGTGATCATGCCTAAAGCCAGGTTGACGATCATCACCATGCCGAATTGAATCGGATCAATGCCAAAGTGGATCGCCACCGGCACCAGGATCGGGGCCAGCACGATGATGGCCGCGCTGGTTTCGATGAACATGCCGATGACGAACAAGGCCGCATTAACGCCCAGCAAGAAATACACGGGTGACTGCAACACCTCTTGCAGCCAAGCGCCAATGGCCGCAGGCACACCAGCACGGGTGATCATGAACGCAAACAAACCGGCGTTGGCAATGATGAACATGATCACCGCGCTCGAAATCACCGATTTGCGCAGGATGTTGTACATGTCCTTGAGGCCGATTTCGCGGTAGATCACGGTGCCGACAATGAAGGAGTAGAGCACCGCCACAGCCGCTGCTTCGGTGGGGGTGAAGACGCCGCCATAAATGCCGCCCAACACAATCACCGGCATGAGCAAAGCCCAGCTGGCTTGCCAAGTGGCTTTGCCAAAGCTCAGGCGGCCTTCGCCGTCGTTTTTGCCCCAGCCTTTGTACTTGGCATACAACCAGCAAAACAGCATCAGGGCAAAGCCAATGAGCAGGCCAGGCCCCACGCCTGCCACGAACAGTTCGCCAATCGACAACTCGGCGCTCACGCCCAACAAAATCATGGGGATCGATGGGGGGATGATCACGCCCAATTCAGCCGAAGTGGCTTGCAAAGCGGTAGCCCAGGGTCTTGGGTAACCGTGCTTGATCAAGGCGGGGATCAAGATGGCACCAATGGCAAACGTGGTGGCCACCGAAGAGCCCGAAACCGCAGCAAAAATCATGCAGGTCAACACACAGGTGATGGGCAGGCCGCCCTGTATGCCACCCACAATGCTCTTGGCAAATTCCACCAGTCGGCGAGAAATGCCGCCGGTCTCCATCAGGTTACCGGCCAGAATGAAAAACGGGATCGCTGCCAAAGGAAACTTGTTCAGAGAGTTGAACATCTCCTTGACGGAAATGAGCATGTTGGCATTGGCGATCTGGATCCCGACAATCGCCGACAAACCAATCGAAACGGCCACCGATACCGTCAGTGCAAAGCACAGCAGCATCGTGAAAAGCATGGCTGAACTCATTGTGCGTTCTCCAATTCCATACGCTGGGGATCCAGCCAAAAACCGATGATGCCGATGATGCTGAACACAGCACCCACTGGCAAAGCCAAATAAGCCCAAAACATCGAGACACCTTCCAAGCCAATCATGGACTGCACACTGCCCCGGTTGGTGTAGTCCCAGCCCCACCACAAAATGATGCCGCACAGCACCAGGGCAGAGATGGCGACCACGGCATCCAAAACCCGCCGCATGCGGTGGCCGCTCAAGCGGTAGAGCAAGTCGACGCTGACCATGGAGCCGGTGCGAAATGCAGTGGGAATGCCGAGGAACACCATCCAGATCAGGCTGAAGCGGATCAAGACTTCGGTCCACTCTGCCGGAGATTCGAGGATGAAGCGCGTCACAATTTGGTGGATGGCAAAAGCCGAGGCCAATGCCATCATCGCGCAGGCGACCACCATCGAGAGGGCGGTGGTCCGCGCCTCAAAGCGTAAAAATAATTGTTTCATGGGGCGTTTCTCGGCCAAATTGAAAAACGCCCGCCAGCCAAAGCCGGTCGGGCGTCATGAGCAAACTCAAATCACTTGAAGTTGCGGATGCGGTCCAGGTTGGCTTTGCCGAACTGCTTTTCGAATTCAGCAATGGCTGGGCCCATCGTGGCCACGAACTTGGATTTGTCCACGTTCTCGATGATGGTCATGCCTTTTTTGCGCAACTCGGCCACACCGTTGGCATCGTCCTTGTCCACGCGTGCGCGGTTGACCTTAACGGCCTCTTTGGCGGAATCCAAAAAGATTTGCTTGTCGGCAGCGCTCAGCTTGTCAAAGCTGGCCTTGTTCATCAAGATCACTACGGGTGAGTAAACGTGGCCTGTCAGTGTCAGGTGCTTTTGCACTTGGTCAAAGTTGGAAGCCATGATCACTGACAAAGGGTTCTCCTGACCGTCCACAGTGCCTTGTTGCAAAGCAGTGAACACTTCGGTGAAGGCCATGGGGGTCGTCACAATGCCCAAGCTCTTGTAGGCGGCCACATGCACGGGGTTTTCCATGGTGCGCATCTTCAGACCCTTGAGGTCATCCGGACCGTTGACAGCGCGCTTGCTGTTGGTCATGTGGCGCACGCCGTTTTCACCCCAGGCCAAAGCTTTGAAGCCTTTGGAGTCGAATTTGGTCAGCAGTTCTTGACCAATGGGGCCGTCCAGCACAGCGCGTGCGTGGGCTTTGTCCCGGAACAAGAATGGCACGTCCAAGATGCGCGACTCGGGCACAAAATTGGGGACGGGGCCTGTGGAGGTGGTGGCCAATTCTTGGGTGCCCAGTTGCACCGATTCGATGGACTCACGCTCAGCGCCCAGAGCGCCGGAATAGAAATTCTGGATCTTGATACGACCGTTGGTGCGACGCTCAACTTCTTTAGCCAAGGTGTCGATGGCTTCACCCTGGTGGGAGTTCTGGCCGACAGAGATGCTGTTGCGCATGGTGATTTGCGCAGAGGCTGTGACCATGACACCAACGGCCAAACTCAGGCCCAACATCAGTTTGCTCAATTTCATTCGAAAGCTCCTCGTGGATCGGTGGAAGATGACCAATTGCGGATCAATTTGTCATACAAGTTCATTATGGTGTGATCGTCGAACCACGGGTCTAGGGTTTTCGCGGGGGTGCTGTTGCCTTGGCGACGCGAATTTCGCAGTCGAAAAAAAGAGGCCCCGCAGGGCCTCTTGAACTGAATGCGCAGGAATTACATGCCTGTGTAATTGGGCCCGCCGCCGCCCTCGGGCGTCACCCACACGATGTTTTGTGTCGGGTCCTTGATGTCGCAGGTTTTGCAGTGCACGCAGTTTTGCGCATTGATCTGCAGGCGGTCCGAGTTGTCTTCGTTCTTCACGTATTCGTAAACACCCGCTGGGCAATAGCGGCTCTCGGGCCCGCCAAATTTGGCCAGGTTGATGCCCACGGGCACCGAGGCGTCCTTGAGCGTCAGGTGCGCGGGCTGGTTTTCTTCGTGGTTGGTGTTGCTGATGAACACGCTGGAGAGGCGGTCAAACGTCAGCTTGCCATCCGGCTTGGGGTAGTCGATCTTGGGGCAATCGGCTGCTGGTTTTAAATAAGTGTGGTCGGCCTTGTCGCGGCGCAGCGTCCAAGGAATGTGGCCACGCAAGACGAACTGCTCAAAGCCGTTCATGAGCGTGGCCACCGTGAGGCCCTTCTTGAACCAGGTCTTGAAGTTGCGCGACTTGTTCAGTTCGGTATAGAGCCAGCTGGCTTCAAAGGCCTCGGGGTAGGCGGCCAATTCGTCATGCTGGCGACCCGCCACGATGGCATCGTAAGCGGCTTCGGCGGCCAGCATGCCGGTTTTGATGGCGGCGTGGCTGCCTTTGATGCGGCTGACGTTCAGGTAACCGGCGTCACAACCGACCAGCGCACCGCCTGGGAACACCGTCTTGGGCAGGCTCATCAGGCCGCCTGCGGTGATGGCGCGTGCGCCGTAGCCGATGCGTTTGGCGTTGACCTCGCCCTTGTCGTTGGTGAAGTACCACTTGATGTTGTTGTGGGTCTTCCAGCGCTGGAACTCTTCAAATGGGCTCAGCCAAGGGTTGGCGTAGTCGAGACCCACCACATAGCCGATGGCGATCTTGTTGTCTTCCATGTGGTACATGAAAGCGCCACCGTAGGTGTCGTTGTTCATGGGCCAGCCGGCGGTGTGCATGACAAAGCCGGGTGTGTGGCGTGAAGGATCGATTTCCCAGACTTCCTTGATGCCGATGCCGTAGGTTTGTGGATCGCGGCCTTCGTCAAGTTTGTACTTGGCGATCAGCTGCTTGCCCAGGTGGCCGCGCGCGCCTTCGGCGAACACGGTGTACTTGCCGTGCAGTTCCATGCCCAGCTGGAAGTTTTCGGTCGGCTCGCCGTCTTTGCCAACGCCCATGTTGCCGGTGGCGACGCCCTTGACAGAGCCGTCTTCGTTGTAGAGCACTTCGGCAGCGGTGAAGCCGGGGAAGATTTCCACGCCCAGGTTTTCTGCCTGTTGGCCCAGCCAGCGGGTGAAATTGCTCAGGCTGATGATGTAGTTGCCGTGGTTTTGCGCGCACTCGGGCAAAAAGATGCCGGGGGTGCGGGTGGCACCGGTCTCGCTCAGGAAGCTCCAGGCGTCGTCGGTCACCGGCTGGTTGAGGGGCGCTCCCAGTTCTTTCCAGTTGGGCAGGAGTTCGGTCAGTGCCTTGGGGTCCATGATGGCGCCGCTCAGGATGTGCGCGCCCGGCTCGCCGCCTTTTTCAAGGACCACCACCGACACGTCCTGGCCTTTTTCGGCGGCCAGTTGTTTGAGGCGAATCGCCGTGGACAGGCCGCCAGGGCCGCCGCCGACCACGACCACGTCGTATTCCATGGATTCGCGGGGGCCGTAGGTGCTCAAAATTTCTTCGGGGCTCATGAACGTCTCTGGTTGAAGTTGGGGATCGGGGTGCCCGTCAGCGGAGTGTCGGGCGTGTGACTCATTTTATGCGGCTCTGGCGGGCTTCCCCCGCACAATGGCGTCAGCTGTTCATTGCCCAGTCTGGGCCCATTCTTGAAGGAGTTGTCATGGCTTATGAAATCGATTTGTCGGGCCGCGTGGCCTTGGTCACGGGTGCCTCAGGCGGCTTGGGTGCGCAATTTGCCAAAACGCTGGCCGCAGCGGGTGCGGGCGTGGTGCTGGCCAGTCGCCGCATGGAAAAACTCAAGGACCTGCGCGCCGAGATCGAGGCCGCTGGCGGTGATGCCCATGTGGTCGAGATGGACGTGACCGACCGGCACAGCATTGCGGCGGCCGTGGCGCATGCCGAAACCGAGATGGGCAGCATCGACATTCTGGTGAATAATTCGGGCGTGAGCACCACGCAGCGTATCCAGGACGTGACGGAAGATGACTACGACTTCATCATGAACACCAACGTGCGCGGTGCATTTTTTGTAGCGCAAGAGGTGGGCAAGCGCATGCTGGCCCGCGCCAAGGGGGCAGCTCCGGGCAGCTTCACAGGCGGGCGGATCATCAACATCGCCTCAATGGCGGGCCTGAAAGTGCTGCCGCAAATTGGTGTGTACTGCATGAGCAAAGCCGCAGTGATCCAGATGACCAAGGCCTTTGCGGTGGAGTGGGGCAAGTTCGGCATCAACGTGAACGCGATTTGCCCAGGTTACATCGACACCGAGATCAACCACCACCATTGGCAAACCGAGCAGGGCCAAAAGCTCATCAGCATGCTGCCGCGCAAGCGCGTTGGTCAGCCGCAAGACCTGGACGCTTTGCTGATGCTGCTGGCCAGCGACCAAAGCCACTTCATCAACGGCGCCGTGGTGTCGGCCGACGACGGTTTCGCAGTGTGAAGGCCAAGCCATGAAGCTGGAGCTGCCTGAGCGCAAGAAACTGGTCAATGAGTTGGTCATCCCCATACGCTGGGGTGACATGGATGCCATGGGCCACGTCAACAACACGGTGTATTTCCGGTACTTGGAAAGCACCCGCATTGATTGGTTTGACAAAATCGGTTTCACCCCGAACCCCAAAGGGGAGGGCCCGGTGATCGTCAATGCGTTTTGTAACTTCTACAAACAGTTTGAATACCCGGGCGACATTTTGTCCAAGATGTATGTGAGCGATCCGGGGCGCGCCACGTTCGAGAGTTGGTGCACGTTGGAGCGCACCGACCAACCGGGTGTGGTGTTTGCCGCAGGGGGTGCGACCACGATTTGGGTGGATTTCCCCAATCAAAAAGCGGTGACCTTGCCCGACTGGGTGCGGGCCTTGGTCAGCGACTGAGTGCTTGTGTTGTGTGGGCGCGCGAAACCGTGCGCGAAGACTTCAAGCGGCTGTTGAAGCCGTTTTGCCCACAGCACGCCATTGGTCCGCATGGTTTTGCAACCAGTCTTGCGACAAGGTGGCGCTGCCGACCTGCATGGGGTGAAAGTCTTTTCGGGTGTATTCCCAAACGGGTTTGGCCACGCGCCAGACCATGCCGTGGCGGCCGAACAAGAATTTGCTGGCCGACCACCAGGTCGAGGGCTTGAAGAGCGTTTTGTCGTGCCAGAGGTTGTTGACGGTCTGGCGAAAGACATCGGTGCTGAACTGGAGGGTCACGTACCAGAACCAGCGCATGCGCCAAGTGTGGTTGCCGCCCAAGCGTTGGTAAAGGTCAAAGGCCACGCATTTGTGCTCGGACTCTTCGGCCGCATGCCAGCGCCAGAGGGTTTTGAGGGGGTCTTCGGCGCCCGCAAACCAGTCGCCCGCTTGGTCCATGCGATCCAATGTCAGGTCACCAAAAATCGAGGTGTAGTGCTCAAAAGCTGCCGTGATGGCCAGCTCGTGCAGGTAACCCTTGTCGCTTTTGCTGAAAAACTCTTCGCGGCCTTTTTTCAGGCGTTGCTCAGCGCGGGGGCCCCAATGGTTGACGAAGCCTTGCTTTTCCAAGTGGGCGTTGTAGAGCGCATGCAGGTGGCGGTGGGTGGCTTCTTGCCCCACAAAACCCTTGGCAATTTGCTGGAGTTCGGCGTTTTCGGGCGTATCGGGCAACTGCTTGGCTCCGGCTTTGACCGCATCAATGAAAGACTGCTCGCCCACCGGAAAGCTCATGGACAAGGCGTTGGCATACGCTGTCAAAAACGCATCGCCACCGTTCCAGTGGCGCGAGAAACCTTGGCTCAGATCCACGCTCAAGCGGCGCACGGTCAGCTCGGTCGGGGCGGCAGGGGGGGTGTTCATAGTAGGTCTATTGTGGAAATAGGACAGAATATGAGCATTGTTCAGGTTTTGCAAAGACCTTGCAACTCGCTATCTGCTCACATTTTTTATAAGGCTTGTCATGCCCGCCTCCAAACCCGGTGCAAAATCCGCCACCAAGCCGCAAGCCAAGTCCCAAGCCGATCTCAGCCTGCGTCGCCAGCCTTCGCAAGCGCGGGCACAACAGACCATGCAGACCTTGTTCAAGGCCGCTGCTCAGATTTTGGACAAGGAAGGCGAGGGCGGTTTGACCACCAACAAAGTGGCTGCAGCGGCCGGTTTTTCGATTGGCACGCTGTACCAGTACTTCCCGAGCAAAGAAGTGCTGGTGCGTGCCATGGCTGCTCGGGGGCAAGAGATGGTGCTGCAAGAGCTGGGCCGTTACCTCAGCGAGCTCGAAACCCTGCCCGATGTGCGGGAACTGGACGGACGGGAGCTGCTGGGCCAGGCCATCCGGATCCTGGTGCGGGGCTTTGCTACTGGCAAGGGCCTGAGCCAAAGCCTGATCCGCCTTTGCTGGACACTGGAAAAGCCCGATGAAACCGCCAGCGCCGTGCGTCAGGTGGCCGACCGGCTGGCCGTGTTCTTTGAACGCATTGATCACCCGGCCCTGCAATCACCCAGTACGGCCCAAATGTTTGTGTTGACCCGCTCGGTGATTGGCACCTTGCGAAGTGCCAGCCTGGAAAAATCACCGCTGTTGGGCAGCCCCGCATTTGAGCAGGCGCTGACCCAGATGGCTTGGGCTTTGCTGGCACGCCAGACTCGGTGACAGCCGATTTGAACAGTCAAGCGTCGCCATTGTCCATGTCATACCCGACTTGATCGGGTATCCATGTTGGTTTGCGCCATGGACCCCCGATCAAGTCGGGGGTGACATCAGGATGTTCAGGGGGCAGGTTTAACTTTTGGCGCACGGCCCATCAAATAAAACTCCGGGTTGGGCATCATGCCACTGAAACTGGCCATGCGGTTGGAAAGGCCAAAGAACGCGGTGATGGCCGCGATGTCCCAGATGTCCTCGTCGTTGAAACCGTGCGCGTGCAGGACGGCAAAGTCGGCGTCTTCCACCTGATCTGAGTGGTTGCAAACCTTGAGTGCAAAGTCCAGCATGGCGCGCTGGCGAGGGCTGATGTCGGCTTTGCGGTGGTTGATGGCCACCTGGTCGGCCACCAGGGGTTTCTTTTCATAGATGCGCAAAATGGCACCATGCGCCACCACGCAATACAGGCAGTGGTTGGCCGCGCTGGTGGTGGTCACGATCATCTCGCGCTCACCTTTTGTGAGGCCACTCTCACGCCCCACCGACTCGGGCACCATCAAGGCGTCGTGGTAGGCAAAAAATGCGCGCCACTCGGCTGGTCGGCGGGCAAACGCCAAAAACACATTGGGCACAAAACCGGCTTTTTCTTGCACTTCGAGCACCTTGGCTTTGATGTCGTCGGGCAAGTCGTTGATGTCGGGGGCGGGGTAGCGTGTTGTCATGGATGTGCTCGTCTGGAGTTTCAAAATGTTTATGCTTGACTTATTGTCCACCAACTTGGAGTTTCACCATGACCACCTCGAACACCCCTGCTGCTCATTCAACGCCACTTGAATGGCCAACCGATACCGCTTTTCAAACCGGGTTGGCCACGCGCAGCCAAGTCGTGGGGGCTGATTATGTCAAGCGGGCATTGGGGGGGGCAACCGAGTTCACCCAGCCCATGCAAGAGTTCATCACGCGCAACGCCTGGGGCAATGTCTGGCAGCGTCCGGGGCTTGACCTCAAAACCCGCAGCTTGATCACCGTGGCCATGTTGACCGCGCAGGGCAAGCAACAAGAACTCAAAGCCCACATTCGCGGTGCTCTGACCAATGGTGCCACGCCCGAGGAAATCCGCGAACTCATGCTGCACGCCACGGTGTATTGCGGTTTCCCGACGGCGATTGACGCATTTCGCTGCGCCACCGAAGTCATCGAGCCCAAAACTTGATGGCCGAGTAACCTAGGCATCAGGCCTGCATTGACGGTGAAATGTTTTTCCCTGATCTTCGCAGGAGGAGACTAAGCATGGAATTTTCAGAACTCATCAAGGCCCGCAAAAGCGTTCGCGGCTACCAACAAAGACCAGTTCCTCGCGAGGTGATCGAAGAGATCCTCGCGGTGGCCAAATGGTCGCCCTCGTCGATGAACACCCAGCCCTGGTATGTGCATGTGGTCACGGGTGAGCCGCTGGATCGCATCCGCCGGGGCAACACCGAAAACATGGTCAAGGGCGTGCCCCCTAAGCGCGACTTCCCGATGAAAGAGGCCTATGAAGGCATCCACCGCAAGCGCCAAGTGGACATCGCGATTCAGCTCTTTGACGCCATGGGCATCGCCCGCGACGACAAAGAGCGCCGCACCGATTGGGTGATGCGCGGATTCCGCCAGTTCGATGCGCCCGTGTCGCTGGTGTTGACCTATGACAAATACCTGGAGCCCGCCGCCATCAGCCAGTTTGACCTGGGCGCTCTGTCGCACGCCATTGTGTTGGCCGCCTGGGAGCGGGGCTTGGGCACCGTGATCAACGGGCAGGGCATCATGCAATCGGCCGTGGTGCGCGAGCACGCGGGCATTCCGGATGACCAGAACATCATGATTTGTATCGCCCTGGGCTACCCGGATGAGAACTTTGTGGCCAACACCGTCAAGTCGGTCCGCGAAGACGAAGCCAACTTTGTGCGTTACGTCGGTTTCTGAACCCGCCCTTGATCAGGTCGTCACCTTGCGATGGCGGCCATTTCTTCCCGTCCCTTAAAGTGAAAAACCCATGAACTTGAGCAAAGAAGAGCTGGCTTTCCGCGACGAGGTGCGCGCCTTTTTGGCCGCTGAGCTGACCGACGAGATCCGCCTGGGCGGGCACCGCACCTCGGGCATTTTTTCGGATTACGAGGTGGGCATTCCGTGGCAGCGGATTTTGGCCAAGCGCGGCTGGGCTGCGCCGCACTGGCCCGTCGAGTGGGGCGGCTGCGGCTGGACGCCCCGGCAGCACGACATCTTTGCCAGCGAGATGTCGGCGGCCGATGCCCCCAAGGTCTCGCCCCTGGGGCTCGTCATGGCCGCGCCCGTGCTGGTGGCGTTTGGCACGCAGGCCCAAAAAGAGCGCTGGCTCCCCGACATCCGCAACGGCGTGAGCTACTGGTGTCAGGGTTACAGCGAGCCTGGGTCCGGTTCCGACTTGGCATCTTTGCAATGCCGCGCCCGCCGCGAAGGCAATGAGTGGGTGATCAACGGCTCCAAAATCTGGACCACCCACGCCCACCGCGCCACGCACATGTTTTGCCTGGTGCGCACCGACAACAGCGGCAAGCCCCAGCAAGGCATCAGCTTTTTGATGTTTGAGTTGAACAATCCGGGCATCCAGATCCGGCCCATCATCAGCATCTCGGGTGACCACGAGTTCAACCAAGTCTTTTTTGACGAGGCCCGCGTGCCTGCTGACGCCCTGATCGGCGAAGAAAACCAGGGCTGGACCATTGCCAAATTTTTGCTGGAGCACGAGCGGGGTGGCTCGTCTGCGCCGTTTTTGCGGGGCCGACTTGCGCGGCTGCAAGAGTCTTTGACCGAAGCGTTTGCCTCATCGGGGCCGTCTGTCCCTGAGCGCGAAGACATCGCCTTGACCCTGGCCAACGCGCAGTGCCGCATCGACGCCTTGCACGCCTGGGAACAACAGGTGCTGACAGCCCGCATTGGCGGCGGCGCAGCGCCTTGCTGGCTGCCTGCTGCCCCATCGATGGGCAAGGTGCTGGCGACTGAGCTCAAGCAGCACCTGACCGAGTTGGGCCTGGACATTGCAGGTGCCTATGGCGCCACCAGCCTGACCATCGAGGAGGCGGCTTCCCACGCGCTGCCTGTGCCCGAAGAGTCGGTGTTTGCCACCCGTGCGTATTTGAACGACCGCGCCGCCTCGATTTACGGTGGCACCAACGAAGTCCAGCGCAACCTGATCGCCCGCCACGTTCTAGGGGCCGAGGTGGTGGAGCCTGTGGTGCCCACCGACGAAACGCAGGCCATGCTGCTGAGCAGTTTGCAAGGCTGGCTGCAAGACAAACTGCCTTTCGACAAACGCGCACAGATGATCGCCAGCCCTGAAGCGATCGCGCCGCTGTGGCAAGGCTTGAGCCGCGAGCTGGGCCTCTTGGGCGCGGCACTGCCCGAACACTTGGGCGGCATGGGCGGTGGTTTGCCCGAACAGATGCTGATCTGCCAGGCCCTGGGTGCGGCCTTGGTGGCCGAGCCCTACAGCAGCACCGCCGTGTTGGGCGCGACCTTGCTGCAAGCGCTGGGCGACCCGGCGGCCGATGCGTTGCTGCAAGGCGTGGCCGACGGCCAGGTGCGCCTGGCCGTGGCGGCGCTTGAGCCCGCAGGGCGGACTGACTTGAGCCGGGTGCAGGCCCGCTTGCACAACGCGAACGGGCAGTGGCACATCAGCGGGCGCAAAGCCCTGGTGCGCGGCGCAACCGGGGCCACGCATTGGCTGGTGAGCGCAAAAGACGGAGCGGGCCAGCTGCGCATGGGCTTGATCGACCCCGCAGCCAGCGGCGTGCAGCGGCGTGATGTTCGGTTGATCGACGGCGCCTGGGCCGCTGAGCTGGCCTTTGACCAAACGCCCGTGCACGCCGTTTTGGGTCAGGGTGATGCGCTGCCCGCACTCACGCATGCCTGGGACACGGCCACCTTGGCCGCTGGTGCTGAAGCTGTGGGTGTGATGCAGGCCTTGATGCGCGACACGCTCAACTACACCAGCCAGCGCAAACAGTTTGGCCAGCCCTTGGCGGCCTTTCAGGCCCTGCAACACCGCATGGCCGACATGTACCTCGCGCTGGTGCAAGCTGCAGCGGCCGTGGGCGCGTGCGCCGATGTCCTGGGCGACAGCCCCGAGCGCCGTGCTGAGCGGGTGTCTTCGGCCCATGTGACGGTGCTGCGTGCAGCACGGCTGGTCGGGCAGGGCGCGGTGCAGTTGCATGGCGGCATGGGCATGACCAACGAGCTGGCCGTGGGCCACGGCTTCAAGCGACTGACAGTGATCGAGCAGCAGTTTGGCGGGGTGGCGCAGCATTTGAGGCGGGTGGCGGGTGGCATGTAGACACAATTCGAAATGGATAAAAAGGCATGGTGTCCAGGCGCAAATGACCACCAATTTTTTGATATCCGCCCCTTCGGGACGTGCATCTTATTGATACGGCCCTGAGATGTTTTATCTCAATGCCTTTGAATGTTTTTTCTTTTAAAACATGTTCAAGACATGGCCGAGGGGCATCTTGATCTCAAGGCTTTGTAAAACATCCTCACACCCGAGTGCAACCGGCTGCAGGTGGCCAATTCGGCCGTTCAGCCGTTCAGCCGCAAATTCAAAACCATATTGACGGGCTCACCGCCGAGATCAAGGCGCTGGCCAAATGGATCAAAGTTCACATCCACAAGCACCCCGATTTGCGCCAAAAGCGAGACTTATTCCAGAGCGTACCTGGCCTATTTCGGCTCAGCGAGGCAATTTGACAAGGCGCGCAAGGCAGTGGCTTTTTGTGGGCCCTTCTGGCCACCCAAACTCTCCCGCCTGAATTGATCGGTGCAGGGTTTCAACGCCGACACCTTCTGCACCTGTGGGCAGGACGCATGTTTAGTCCTTCCCTGCAGGGTGAAATTGCCCCGCTTTTTACAAGAGCCGTTGGCAGGTCGAGTTGTTTTTCAAGTGGATCAAACAACATCTTCCCATTAAGAAGTTTCTGGACAACAGCGAGAACGCGGTCAACTCAGCAAATTTGGTACGCCTTGTCCACCTGCGTGCTCATTGCGACCTTTAAGAAGGAACTCCAATTTAACGACTCGCTGTGCACATTGCTTTAGGTTTCGTCGGACTCGCTTTTTGAGAAAACTGAGTTTCCAAGTGCCTTCCCACTCGATAGATACATAAGCGACAGCACAGACAAGGGCAACCACCCGAATTCATTCATTTTTTAACGGCAAACTAGTGTTATTTGCGTAAATAATTTGTTAATATTGGGATGTTGAGTTTTTATTTACAAAAAAGTGACTTATTGCTACCGAAAGACGCTTTGATGTAAAAAAAACAACAAATTCAATTAATTTGAGACTTTTATGCACGTTGAATCAAATTTGTCCCGATTTTTTCAATTTTTGGGCATTTTGTGGTGGGTTATGTGGGCACTCGTTGGCAGTGTCTCCAGTGCGCACAGCCAAGACCGTCCTGGCATTGTTCGAATTGATGCTTTTGGAGATTTATACGATGTGGGTAGAAAACCGGTAGTTGAGAGTCAGGCTCGCATCATTTTTTATCGGCCAATTCGGAAACAGCAGCCAGGTGCAGCCACCTTGTATGTCAATGGGCGTTACCACACCTCGCTGACTTCAGGTGGTTACAGCACGCTTTGCTTACCGCCCAAGTCGGTAGAGATCGGCATGAGGTATCTGGAAGTCAACCGACAGGCGAGCAAGGATGGTTTTGAAAGCATTGCCAAACTGGATTTGAAAAGTGGCAAAAATCAGTTCGTTCGTGTCAGCGATGAGGCGGGTCGGAAGCAGGATTTGGTATTGATGGCCGAGGCTGAGGCCATACAGGAGATACAGAAAACCCGTCTGCAGATTCATACGATCAGCCGAGTATTGGGTGCTGTCGACTGTATGGAACAGGACCTTGAACAGCCCAAGACGGATGCTTTGGCACCTTCTGTTCAACAGGCTGTTCGTCAGCTGCAGTTA
>JAIXOZ010000159.1 GCA_027486495.1 Comamonadaceae bacterium
TGACTACAATTCTTACCACCCTCACAGCGCATTGGGCTACGTGCCCGCCAAGCTGTTTAGGCAAAAGCGAGCGGTAAATTAAAACTACCGGCGGTACTGGGTTACGGGGTCAAGACCAGTCTTGCTATGTCTTGAAGTACTTATTAGCCAGAAACACGGCGACTACCCCAGTGCACGAGCCTGCGGCGATCCCGCCGTTGATTCCGGGAATCAAGTAGCTCAGCAAGAAGGCGAATACGACTCCAATTGCGGCGCTCAGACAGATAGTTTTCAGCAGTGGCACGTGTTCTTCTCCTTCGCTTGGCGGATGTCTTCGGTTAACTTTGACCACGCCCGAGTTGATACATTTTTGTTGAAATCGTTGCAAGCGGCTTGCGCCAGCGGTTTTAAGCCAAGCACTGTCTGTGCATGAAGGCATAAATGAACAGCCCCAACCCGGCACCCAGCCCTTTGCAACTTCCCCCCGCACCATCCAGCGCAGCAGGCGCGAAGAGCTCCATTTTACCGAAATAAATACGAAAAATTAGCTACAAATGGTTTTTGTGCGCTCAACGCCTTTCAGATGCATTCCACTGCAAAGAACAACAAAAACCGGCCTTCACAGCCATACGCGGCCTGGCGAAAAGCATCAATGTCCTGCGCGAATCCAATCCGCCGCCTTCTCCGCAATCATGATGGTCGGTGCATTGGTGTTGCCGCTCACGATGCGCGGCATGACCGAGGCGTCGACCACGCGCAGGCCCGGCACGCCGTGCACGCGCAGTTGCGCATCCACCACCGCCATGTTGTCTTGGCCCATCCGGCAGGTGCCTACCGGGTGGTACACCGTATCGGCGTTTTGGCGAATCCAGTGGTCGAGTTGTTCGTCGGTGTGCGCGTTGGCAGACGCCGCCCACTCTTTGCCATACGCGGCCAAGGCGGGTTGGGCCAGAATTTTTTGGGCGTGACGCACACCATCGCGCAAGCGCTGCAGGTCACGCGGATCGCTCAAAAACTGCGGGTCGATCAGCGGGGCGCTGTTCGGGTTGCGGTCGGCCAGTTGCACACGGCCACGGCTGTCCGGTTGCAACAAGCACACATGCAATGAGTAACCATGCCCCAGCGTCAGTTGACGGCCATGGTCCACCAGTTTGGCCACCACAAAGTGCAGTTGAATGTCGGGGTGCGCCTCTTCGGGTCGGCTTTTGTAAAAGGCACCGCCTTCAGCGAAATTGGTGGTGAGCGGCCCCTTGCGGTGTTGCCGCCAGGCCCAAAGGGCTTGCAAGGTCTGCCATGTACCCCGCAGAGACACCCCGATCAAATCGGTGTGCCCCGGCGCATCGGCCACCAGCACCGCGTCCGGGTGGTCGTGCAGGTTTTCGCCCACACCGGGCAAGTCGCGCAGCACCTCGATGCCCAGGCTTTTCAAATGCGCGGCGGGCCCGATGCCTGAACGCATCAGGATGGCGGGCGAGTGAAAAGCGCCTGCACTCAAAATGATCTCGCGCCGGGCGGTCAGGGTCTGCGCTTGGCGGCCCTGCAAGGTGTGCACCTGCCGCGCCACGCCGTCCACCAAGCCAATGCGGTCCACGGTGACGCCGGTCATCACATGCAAATTGGGGCGGCCCCGATTCGGCGTGAGGTAGGCCTTGGCTGCGCTGAAACGCTCACCCGCCTTCTGCGTGACTTGGTACAGGCCCACGCCTTCTTGCGTGGGGCCGTTGAAGTCGGTGGTGTGCGTCAACCCCGCTTGCACGCCTGCCTCCACAAAGCGCTTGGCGAACGAATTGGGGCTTTGCAGATCGGCCACGTTCAAAGGGCCGTTCTGGCTGTGCCATTCGTTGTGGATACGCTCGTTGTGCTCGGCCTTTAAAAAGTAGGGAAAGACCTCGTCCCACGACCAACCCGTGCAACCCATTTGGGCCCAGGTGTCGTAATCCACGGCTTGGCCACGGATGTAGGCCATCGCGTTGGTCGAGCTGGAGCCTCCCAAGGTGCGGCCACGCGGCTGGAAACCGATGCGGCCGTTCAAGCCGGGTTGCGGCACGGTGTTCAGGCCTTGGGACACGATTTCGGTGCGGGCCATGAGCGCAATGCCTGCAGGGCAATGGATCAAGGCGCTGGTGTCGGGCGGCCCGGCTTCGATCAGGGCCACCTGCACGGTGGGGTCTTCGCTCAAACGGGCTGCCAGCACACAACCGGCCGAGCCGCCACCCACGATCACGTAGTCAAATTCCATGAAATCCCCCCGTCCAAATGTTTTGTGTGGTCAATATAAGGGCTCCAGCGTATTGCGACGTGTCATGTGTGCATCAGGGTTTATCCCAGCAAAGCCCTCGCCATGGCGACATCTTGTTGGCCCCAACACCCCTCACAATGGCACCACATTGGGAGACAAGTCATGTGGACCGTCCTTGCTTTTTTGGGCCCAGAACGCTGGTGCAGGCCTCACCCATGAACAGCCCAAGCATTCCGCTCGACGAGGCTTGGCAAGACAAGCGCTGGTGGTGGCTGCTGAGCCCATCGATACCCTTGGCATTCACAAGCTCCTTGCTGGCTTTCGTCTGGACAGGGCAATGGTGGTGCATGCTGCTGGCCCCACTGATCATCCATGTGTTCTTGCCCGTGCTTGACCGCGTCTTTGGCGAGGACTTCAGCAACCCGCCCGAATCCGCGGTGGCGCAACTTGAAGCCGAGGTGTTTTACCGCGCCATGGTGTGGGCCTATGTGCCTGTGCAACTGATCGGCACCGTCTTGGGTACTTGGATCGCGGTCACCCAGCCCTTGGCTTGGATGGGCTATGCCGCCTTGGTGCTCACGGTGGGCGCGATCAACGGCATTGGCATTGGCACTGCGCATGAGTTGGGCCACAAAAAAGAGACGCTGGACCGCTGGCTGTCCAAAATCGCCTTGGCCCCCAGTGTGTATGGTCACTTTTTTGTGGAGCACAACCGGGGCCACCACAAACGCGTGGCCACTCCGGAAGACCCGGCCAGCGCACGCATGGGCGAGAGCTTTTGGGCCTTCTTGCCGCGCTCGGTGTGGGGCAGTTGGCAATCGGCCTGGGCGCTGGAGCAAGAGCGATTGAACAAACAGGGCATGAAGGTTTGGCACCTTCAAAACCACAACCTGCAGGCTTGGGGCCTGACGTTGGTTTTGTTTGGCGCTCTGGTGGTGTGGTTAGGCTGGATCGCGCTGCCGTTTTTGTTGTTGCAGGCGGTGTACGCCGCCTCGATGCTGGAGGTGGTGAACTACGTGGAGCACTACGGTTTGCTCCGGCAAAAAGACACGGCTGGGCGCTATGTGCGCTGCGAGCCCGAGCACTCGTGGAACAGCAACCACCTGGTGGGCAACCTCTTGCTGTACCAACTGCAAAGGCATTCTGACCACCACGCCCACCCCAGTCGCCGATACCAAGCGCTGCGGCATTTCGCCACCGCGCCACAACTGCCTGCGGGCTACGCCACCATGATCTCGGTGGCCTATTGCCCGCCCCTGTGGTTCGCTTGGATGGACCGCCGCGTGATGGCCCACTATGGCGGCAATTTGAACCGGGTCAATGTCCAGCCATCAGCAATGCCCAGACTCACGCAGCGCTGGGGCTGAAGGCTCGGTGGCCCGAAGGCTCATGGGGCGCTGGGCCTGAGCAAAACGATGTTGCGGTAGCCCAGGCGAATCAAGCCCTGCTCTTGAAGCTGCCGCAGCTGTTGGTTGACGCGTTGGCGAGATGCGGAGGCGGCCTGGGCCAGGTCGGACTGGCTCACGCGCAGCATTACCCCGTCGGGCACGGCCACGCTGTTGAATTTGGCAATGCGCTCCAACGCGGCCCACACGCGTTGCTCGAGGCTGTGCATGGTTTGATCGGCCAGCGTGTCAAGCAGCTGGTTGATGCGCAAGCCCAAAATGCGCAGCAAATCCACCGCCACGGCCGGGTCGCGGGTGATCAGGTCGATCAAGCGGGTGCGTTCAATGTGCAGAACCTGGGTGGTGCCAACGGTCACCAAATCTGCCGGGTAAGTGGTTTCCGCAAAAACCGAGCTCAAGCCCGATATTTCACCCGGCAACATCCAGCGCAGCAATTGCTCCTCGCCTTCAGGCGTGGTCACGCTCACCCGCAAGCGCCCCTTGACCAGCAGCAAAGCTGTCGAAGTCGATTGCCCTCGGCTGAGCACCACTTGCCCTTCGGTCCATTGGCGCAACACACCCACGCTGTGCAAGGCTTGGGTTGAATGCTCTGTCAGGGCTGCGTTTTCGGCCCAAACCTTGGTGAACACCTCTGCATCCAGCGCCTTGAAGGCATGCTGTCGGACGGTGCCTTGTTGGAATTTGACAGAAGGAGCAGGTGGCAGGGGTCTGGCGTGTTTCATGGTGTGATGAAAAGTTTTTTGGGTGCTTTCCCCTAAATTGTCACATCAGAAACAATTTGCCCCATTCGGGCGGCATTAAATGCTTAACGCCGAGCTTGACGGTGATCAAGTCAAAGAAACACATTGGAGACGACATGAAATTTTCTGCCCCTGCATTTGTACGCACCACCCTGGGTGCCCTGGCTCTTTCACTGGGTGCCAGCGCCATGGCGCAGCCCGTGGTGCGCTTCCAGGACTATCCTGGCACCGGCAATCTGTTGGTGCGTGTGGCCCAAGAACAAGGCTTCTGCCAGCAAGCGGGCATCCGTTGCGAATTGCGCACGATTCCAGCCGCGCCATTGGGCATGCAGACCATGCTCTCGGGTGACATCGAAGTGTTTTTTGGCCCGACCGAAGTGGCGGCTGCAGCCGTGGCCCGCAAGGCTCCGATTTCCATCATTGCCGCAGGCTTTGTCGATCCGGTGTTTTTCATGGCCGTAGGTGCAAAAACCGAATTGCCGACAGAAAAAGAAGGCTACCCCGGTGTGGTCAAGTCCTTCAAGGGCAAGAAAATTGGTGTGACACAGCGTGGCTCGGGCGCTGAATTCCAAGTGATCGACATGCTCGCAGATGTGGGCCTGACCGCGAACGACGTGACCTTTGTGGCCGTGGGTGCGCCCGACACCGCCTTTCCAGCGCTGACACGCGGCCAGGTGGATCTGATCATGACCTTCCCGCCTACCGATGGCATGTGTGAAGTGCTGAAAGCCTGCCGCTTGGTGGTCGACCCCCGCAAAGGCCAAGGCCCCAAGAGCATGCTGGCGACTCGGGGAGGTGCTGGCACCATGGCTGTGAAGGCCGACTGGGCAGCGGCCAATCCGCAAACGGTGGCGGCCATCCGCAGGATGCTGGACTTGTCGGACGCATTCATCGCCAACCCGGCCAATTTCGGCAAGACACTGGAGATCTTGCGCAAGACCTTTGCCTTGCAATTACCCAACGCAGACCAGATCGCTGAGGTCAGCCTGCGCAACTCCATCGGCAACTTCAAGGCCCGTGGCACCGTGCCTGCCATGCAGGCAGTGGCAGATGCCATGACCGAAAACAAGCTGTTGCCGGGCAGGGTGGAGATGGCTCCCGCGGTCCTTCCTTGAAAGCCAATAAAAGCGATTTTTCAGGGAACCTTCATGATCGACGCACAGCGCATCGACCTGAGCTTTGACGGCACCAACTTGGTGTTGCAGGGCGTGGACCTGCACGTCAAGGCCGGGGAGTTTGTCGCGCTCGCAGGACCGAGTGGCTGCGGCAAAACCACCTTGCTCAACCTGTGCGCGGGGCTGGTGGATCTGCCTGCAGGTCAACGGTTGCTGGTGGCGGGCGAACAGCCGGCGCTGGGCAGCCACAAGGTGGCTTACATGTTGGCGCGCGACAGCCTGTTCCCCTGGCTCAATGCGCTGGACAATGCCGCCTTTGGCCTGAAAGTGCGGGGTGTGCCCATTTCGGATGCCCGTGAACGGGCTGCTGTGATGCTCAAGCAGGTCGGGTTGGGCGGTTCTGAGTACAGACTGCCCAAAGCCCTGTCTCACGGCATGCGCCAACGCGTGGCCTTGGCCCGCACTTTTGCCATGCCTTCGCCGCTGCTGCTCATGGACGAGCCCTTTGGCGCACTGGACGCGCAAACCAAGCTTCAGCTGCAAGACCTGCTCCTGCAGCTGTGCCAAGAAGGCAACCGAACGGTGCTGTTCGTGACACACGATTTGTCAGAAGCGGTCGCACTGGCCGACCGGGTGATGGTGATGTCTTCACGGCCTGGACGTATCGTGGCCGATGTGAAAGTGCCCCTGGCGCGTCCTCGCTCCATCCGAGAGTTGCAGACCAGCGATGACTTCCACCACACCTACACCCAGGTTTGGAAACATCTCGAAGAAGGGTGGGTGCACCATGAGGGGTGAAATTTTTCGAACGCTGTCACTGCATGCGCTGTTTCTTGGCGTGGTGTTGGGGCTGTGGGAGTGGGGCGCACGGGTCGGGTGGGTCGATCCGAGTTTCATGGGCAGCCCACTGGGCATCATCAGGTTCACGCTTGAGAACCTGTCCAATGCCCGCTTGTGGGGCGATTTGGGCTACACCCTGTTGGCCGTGTTCTCGTCATTCATCATTGGCTCGGTTGCCGCGATGATCACGGGCTTGGCCTTTGTTACCTGGCCCAAGTTCGAGTCCTTTTGCGACCCCTATGTTTCAGCCTTCAATGTGCTGCCGCGAATTGCCTTGGTCCCGCTGTTCATTTTGTGGTTTGGCCTGGGCATCGGCTCCAAGATTGCTCTGGGCGTGTCGCTCACGTTCTTCATCGTGCTGTCCAGCACAGTCGCAGGTATTCGGGGCGTCAGCCAAGACCATGTGACGCTCACCCGCACCCTTGGTGCCAGCAGTCGGCAAATGTTTTTCTCGGTCACATTGCCCGGCGCTGTTCCGGTACTTTTCTCAGGCTTGCGCCTTGGCGTGATCTACGCCTTGCTGGGCGTGGTGGGTGCAGAAGTCATTGCTTCCGAGCGGGGTCTCGGGCAACAACTGGCTTATCTGGGATCCACATTCAACGTCAACGGCGTGTGGTCGTTGCTGTTTGATTTGGCACTCATCGGGGTGCTGATCATGAAGCTGATGAACTGGATCGAACGCCGCCTGCTGCACTGGCAATGAGCCATGCTGATATGTCACATCAAGGAGATACAAACATGAAATTCCGTCACATCCAGGTGGACCCCATGACGCCCACCATCGGCGGCATGATCAGCGGCGTTGACCTGAACAACACCCGCTCGGAAGACGTTTATGAAGAGATCAAGCAGGCGCTGTGGCAACACGGGGTGGTGTTCTTTCGCAAACAAGCCTTGAAGCCCGAGGCTTACATCCGTCTGGGTCAGAACTTTGGCGAGATGGAGCAGCATGAATTCTTCCCGCACATTGAAGGTCACCCCCAGATCCAGTTGATCTCGAACGAGGGCAATGAGGCGCCTGAGACCGACCGCTGGCACACCGATGTGACTTTCCGAAAAAAGCCAAACATGGTCTCCATTCTGCGCATCACCGACCTACCCCCTGCAGGCGGTGACACCATGTGGATGCATGCAGGCGCCGCCTACGATGCCCTCAACCCCGGCATGCAGCAGATGCTCGAAGGCCTGCAGGCCGACCACGACTTGCCTTGGGCTTTCCGTCGCATCAATGCCACAGAGCGCTTGGCCAAGCGTGCTTCTGCCAAGAGCGGCATGATGGTCACAGCCAGTGCTCATGAGTGCAAGATGATCGAGAACACGCCCACGGTGACCCACCCGGCAGTGATCACACACCCCTATACCGGACGCAAGATTTTGTTCGTCAATTCGATCTGGACCAAGCGCTTGCTGGGCATGCACATGGACTTGTCTGAGGCCGTGCTGAACATGCTCTATGAGTGGGTCAAAAAGCCCGAGTTCATGGTGCGTTTCCGTTGGGAAAAAGACTCGGTGGCCATGTGGGACAACTGCGCCACACAGCACTACGCCGTGTTCGACTACGCGCCCCACTACCGCGCAGGCCAGCGCATGACCTGCGGCAGCTTTGTGCCCACGCTCAACCCCGGTGCCGTTGCTGCGGCAGGCCAGGCTTCGGTCATGCGCCAGCTGCTGGACACCACCCGCATGCAAGCGGCCAGCCCGAGTGAACAAAAGGCGGTTGAAGCCATCTTCAGCGCACTCGAAAACGTGGATCTGAACGCCGTGGCCGCAGCCGCCCAGCGCCGTTGAACTTGGGCAGTACGCCGACATGAGTTCCAACAACCCCATCGACCTGGCCGACCACGACCTGGCCGCCCTGCAAGAGGCCCGCGACTTGCTGGGCCGTGCCCAGCAAGCGGCTGCGGTGCTGGCGCAGTGGACGCCCGAAGAGGCCAAACGCGTGGCCAAAGAAGTGGCCGCCGCCTTGCTGCCGCGTGCCGAGTTTTATGCCGAGTGGGCCGTGCGCGAAAGCCGCATTGGCAAAGTGGCCGACAAGATCGCCAAGAACCAGATCGCCTGCACGCTCACGCCCACGGCTTGGGACAATGTCGCTTTGGGCGGTGTGCGCCGCAACGATGCGCTGCGCATCGTCGAGATCGGTCGCCCAGCTGGCGTGGTGGTGGGTTTGTCCAATTCCACTTCGCCCGTGGCCACCATCATTTTCAAGACCATTTTGTGCCTGATGACGCGCAACGCTTTGGTCATCTCGCCACACCCTGTGGCGCTGGCTTGCTGCACCGGCGTGACGCATGAATTGCAAGCCGCCATCGAAAAAGCCGGTGGTCCAGCCCATGCGCTTCAAATATTGACGCGCCCCACGGTCGAAGCCACAGGCGCCCTCATGCGCGACGCCCGCACCGACGTGATTTTGGCCACCGGGGGCACGCCCATGGTGCGTGCGGCCTATGGTTCGGGTAACCCCGCCATTGGTGTGGGTTCGGGCAATGTGCCGGTTTATGTGGATGCCAGCGCCGACCTGGAGGCCGCTGCAAAAACCATTGTGGTGGACAAAAACTTCGACCATGGCAGTCCCTGCTCGGCCCCATCGGTGATCCTGCTGCACGCGGGCATTGCTGCGGCCATGCAGCAAGCCCTGATCGGTCAGGGTGCGCATGTGTGCACCGAAGAAGAAGCTTTGAAAATTCAGAACCACGCCTTTCCCGGCGGCAAGTTCAATGGCAAGGTGGTGGGTCGTCCCGCGTTCGAAATCGCGCAGGCTGCGGGTGTGCAGGTGTCGCGCGACTGCCAGGCCCTGATCTGCCCCATCGCCAATCCGCAAGCGGGCCATGTTCTGCTCAAAGAAAAGCTCTCTCCCATCCTGGGCTGCGTGGTGGTGCCGAGCATGGACCAGGCCATCGATGTGGCGCGTCTCATGCTGCAGCACAGCGGCGCAGGCCACACCTCGGGCATCCATTCGGCCAACGCCGAGCAGGCGGTGGTCTGGGGTGCGGCGCTCGATTACTACCGCGTGGTGGTCAATGGCTCCACGGTGCACGACAGCACCGGGGCCAACACCGGGCTGCCCTACACCTTCACCATCGGCACGGGTTACGCGGGCAAAAGCTCGGTGGACTGCAACGTCGGTCCCGAGTTGCTGGTCAACTGGAAACGCGTGGCCTTTCCGCTGCCCGGTGGCTGGGCTGGGGCCATGGCTTCGGGCGCGGCACAGCCAGCGGCCCCAGGCCAGATGTCCACCCTCACGCCTGAGCTTCAGGCCATGGTCCTGCGCATCGTGCAGGAAGAACTCGAACACCTCCGCTGAAAGCCCTTCATGTCCACCTTGCGCAGTTATATTTTTCTGGACCGCTTGCAGCCACAACTGATGTGTTTGCTCGGCTCCACCGCCCGTGGCTTTTTGCCGCGCCACAACGACGCGGCCATGGTGATCGAAGTCGCTCCCGGCATGGACATCGAGTGGCTGACCGACATTGCGCTCAAGCACGACGATGTCAAGCCCGGCAACCTGGTGGTGGAGCGGCAGTTTGGTTATCTGGAGTTCCACGGCCAGTCCTCCTCGTCGGTCAAGTCGGCCGGCGCAGCCGTGTTGGATGCCATGGGTGTGAGCGAAAAAAGCGTGCTCAAACCTGAAATTTTGGCCTCCAAAGTGATTGATCGGGTGGATGGCTACCACGCGTTTTTGATCAACCGCAGCAAGTCCGGCAGCATGCTCTTGCCCGGTGAGTCGCTCTACATCATGGAGATGACCACCTCGTCGTATGCGCTCTTGGTGGCCAACGAGGCTGAGAAAGCCGCCAACGTGAA
>JAIXOZ010000090.1 GCA_027486495.1 Comamonadaceae bacterium
CATTGGGCAAGTTCAGCACTTGGTGAAACTCGGCCATGATCAAGTCCTCGATCCGGGCACTGGCAAACGGCGCTTCGGCATCACCGTACACATGGCCATCGCCCACCACCAAAGAACCATCGGCAGACTGCATCACGATCAGATGCCCTGCCTGTTCCACTTGTAAGCCTGCCTTCAGGGGCTGCGCCTCAGGCAAGTCGGCATAGGCTTCGTAGCGGATCAGGCTCAAATCAGACATGACAGCGCTGGGCAATTTGAGCGCTTGCCCGGGCGACACCCGCATCATCTGCAAAGTGCATTGGCTTATGCCTGCTTGTGCCAGCACCTCGGGGTACAAAGCATTCAAATCGTTGCCTGGGCAGACCACGCAGTGTTCGGCAATCAGGCGGCCACGCCTGGTGGTGATGTGCGGCAAGTCGATGCTCAGCGACTGCGTGTTCCAGAAAAAGTCCACACCCAGGCTGTGTGCCAGCCAGTGACTCAGGCGAGGGATGGCGTCGCGCGACACCACCCGGCACTCGTGCGGGCTGTGCAAAAGCACCATGCCCGCTTGCAGCCAAGGCCAGTCGCGCGCAGCGGTTTTGGCGCTGAGCAAGCTGCAGCCTTGGCCCATTTCGGTCGCCATCAGGGCTTGCAAAACCGCCACGGCTTCGGGTCGTTGGGCAGGCATCAGCAGGCCTTCGTGCACAAGATCAATGCCCGCTAGGGGGGCCACCTCGCGCCAAATCGCAGCCGTTTCTTTGACCCGCTGCCAGTGCTCGCCGCGGCGTTAGCCCGTAACGGTGATGAAGCCAAAATTGCGCACCGAGGCGCCAATGGCTTTGGCGTTGCGCTCGACCACGGCAACGCGCAAGCCGCGCTGCCGGGCTGTCCAGGCTGTGGCCAGGCCCACAATGCCTGCGCCTACCACCACCAAGTCGTAATGCGTTGCTGTCCCGTTCATGGTCATGCTTTCTTTCAGGGGCGCAGGCCCATGGCCAAGCGCTTGTCTATGTCGAGCAACACAGCTGGCAAGTCAGTCACCGTGTCGATCACAAAATGCGCGCCCGCGGCTTCAAACATGTGCGTGACACGTTCGCGCACAGCGCGGCGTGTTGCTTAATCAGCTTGCTCGTTTTCAGTCTGTGTCCAACCGGCTGGGCTGCCAGACAATGCCAGACCCACCGTCCAGATGCCCGTGTTCAGGCCTTCGGCAATGCCGGGCAAGGTGTCATCCACCTTAACGCACTGCGATACCGCGCCAATGTGCAAATCTTGCACGCAGGCCAGTGCCATCCAAGGGCCAGGCCTTGCACCTGCAGCCAAATCGTCGGCGCACACGGTGCAGTCGGGCGCATAGCCCTGCTCAGCGGCCAGCAACATGAGGCGTTGCATCACCTCGCGCGGGTAGCCCGTGGTCGAGCCGATCTTGAGCCCTTGGCTGCGCAAGGCTTGCACCAGCGCTAACACACCAGGGATCAATTCGCTGTGCGCACCCACGCGCTCGACTTGCAGCGGAATGAAGGTTTCATAAATGTGGCGCACATGGTCTTCAGACATGGGGTGGCCAAAATGCGGGGCCCAAGGCGGCCCCACATCCGGGTCTTGAGCCAAGGCTTTGATGTGTTGCCACTTGCCCAAGCCCATGGGTCTGCGGGCTTCTTCCAAGCTCAGCTCGAACCCATAGGCTTACACAAAAGCGTCTCCAAAAGGCGCAAAAGAGCCGAATTCCACCATGGTGCCAGCCCAGTCAAAGATAACGGCCTCCAGTTGGTTTTGTGGTGTGGCAATGGGCGTCATAAAAGGCCTAGAAAAAAGCGAAAAATGGAATCAGCGAACACGCCAAGTGTGTGTGGATTTTATGAGCTGACGGGTGAACAAATTCACATCAACTTTTTGCGCACTTGAGCGGTGATCCACTCACTGAACACCACCGTGACCAAGATCAAAATCAGCAGCATGGTGACCTTGGGCCAAGCCAAGGTGGCCAGCGCACCTTCGAGCTTCACGCCAATGCCACCTGCACCGACCAAACCCAAAACGGTAGATTCGCGGATGTTGATGTCCCAGCGGAACACGCTGAAGCCCGCCAAGGTGGGCGCGACTTGCGGCACAACACCCCAAGCCATGGTCTGTGCCCTGGATGCCCCAGTCGCTTCAATGGCTTCGACCTGATCGGCGTCGATTTCTTCAATGGCCTCATAAAGAAGTTTGCCAATGAAGCCGATTGATCGCAGGGCGATGGCCAAGATACCGGCCAGCACACCCGGCCCCAAAATCGCCACCAACAACAAAGCCCAAATGAGCGAGTTGATGGAGCGAGAAGCCACGATGAGAAACAGGGCCACCGGGCGAATGAAGGTGGCGCTTGGCGTGGTGTTGCTGGCGGCCAAAAAGGCGATGGGCACCGCCATCATCAAACCCAACAAGGTGCCCAATGTGGCGATGTTGATGGTTTCCCACAAAGGCCACCACAACTCGTGCACCGATGACCATGCGGGTGGCATCATGCGTGAGCCAATGTCTTTGAATTGCGCAGGCGCGTCCGACACGAAGGCCCAAATGGTGTCTTGCGTCATGACCTGAAAGGTCCAGGTCACAAAGGCCAAGACCAAGACCCACAGCATGAACACCACCAACTCCGATTTGGCCGAGCGTTTGCGCCACGCTGCGGTTTTCAAAGCGCTGCTCATTGAATGAACTTTCTTAGCCGTCCTGAGCTGTATTCGGCGAACATGACGATGACAATGATGACCCACAAAATCGCGGCTGCAGAGTCAAACTCATAGCGGTCCATGGCGGTGTTGAGGGTGGCGCCTATGCCTCCGGCCCCCACAATGCCGATCACCGCCGATTCCCGAAAATTGATGTCCAGCCGGTACAAGGACAAACCCAGCAGGCGGGGCATGACTTGCGACAACACCGCAAAGTCCAACACTTGCACATAGCCCGCACCCGTGGCCCGCAAGGCTTCGAGTTGAGAAGCCTGGATCTCTTCGATGTCTTCTGCCATGAGCTTGGCCATGAAACCAATGGTGGCAAAGGTCAAAGTCAAGAAACCTGCGAAGGGGCCAAAGCCGAACATGGCCACCAAAAAGATCGCCACGATGATTTCGTTCAAAGTGCGCGATGCAGCAATGAAAGCGCGGCACGCCAGATAGATCCAGGTGGGGGCCAAATTGCGCGAAGCCCCGACCGCCACGGGGATCGACAAGAACACACCCAGGGCGGTGGACGTGACGGTCATGGTCAGGCTTTCCTGAAAGCCCAAAACGATGTCACCCCATCGGCTGGAAAAGTCGGGGTACATGAAGCCTTGCACAAAGGCCCAGCCACGATCCAGCCCCAGCACCATGCGGGTCCAATTGACCTCAACCGATCCGATGGCCAGCACCAAATAAATCAGCGCGCCGATGTAAAGCGCCCAGCGAATGCGCGCACTGGCGATAAAAGGGGGGGGCGTCCAGGTGCGCATGGGGCGCGCACCAAGGGACGGTGTCTCGGCGCTCATGCGGCGGTCAGGGCCAAGTTGTTTTCGGAACGGTCGTGGGTCGCATCTGCCGTGGCTTGCATGCGCTGGGTGATGGCGGTCCAATCTTCGTCGCCATAAATGCGCGTCAACACGTCGTGGTCAACTTGCGCAGCCGGACCATCAAACACCACGCTGCCCGCGCGCAAACCCACAATGCGTGGCAAAAATTCGGTGGCCAACACCACGTCGTGGATGTTGACAATCGCGGCAAGCCCGCGCTCTTGGCACAACTCCAAAATCAACCGCATGATTTGGCGCGATGTCTTGGGGTCCAAGCTGGCGGTGGGTTCGTCCACCAACAGCAACTTGGGGCTTTGCATCAAAGCGCGGGCAATGCCCACGCGCTGGCGTTGGCCGCCCGAGAGGGCATCGGCACGCTTGTTCTCCATACCGCCCAGGCCCACGCGTTCGAGCAGAGCATAGGCTTGCTCGATGTCTTTGGCTTCAAAGCGGCGAAACCAACTGGCCCAAAAACCGGTGTAGCCGAGCCGGCCCGACAACAGGTTTTCCATCACGGTTAAGCGCTCAACCAACGCGTATTCCTGAAAAATCATGCCGATGTGACGGCGCGCCTGGCGCAGGCCAGATGATCCGAGCTGCCCAAGGTCTTGGCCATCGAGCACGATCTGCCCTGCTGTAGGCTGCACCAGTCGGTTCACGCAACGGATGAGCGTGGATTTGCCCGCGCCCGAAGGGCCGATCAAACCCAACACCTCACCCGAGGCCACGTTCAAGCTCACGCTTTTGAGCGCAAGGTCACCCGTGGGGTAGCGCTTGTCCAACTGTTGCAGCTGCAGCATGTGAGCCCTTTACTTGCAGGCGTAGCTGACGTTCATGGCCTGGTCGATTTCACGCACCACAGCCCAATGCTGTTTGTAGGTGATGGGCATGAATTTCTCTTGGGGTGGCTCGGCCTTGTTGAATTCGGCCGCCAATGTGGTGCCCTGCCAATTGAACGAGAAGAAGGCTTGTTTGATCTTCTCTGCCAATTCGGGCTTCAAGTTATACACATACCCATAGCCCGTGGTGGGGAAAGACTGTGACTTGTAAATGACTTTGGTCTGCTCTGGCTTGACCACGCCACGGGCTTCCATGCGTGACTTGACCGAGTTGGCAATCGCTGCTGCGGGGTAGTCTTTGTTGGCCACACCCAAGATCGAGTTGTCGTGCTTGCCGCTGAAGACGGGTGTGAAGTCCTTGCCCGCTTCCATTTTGAATTGCTGGCGCATCAAAGCTGAGGGGGCTTTGTAACCCGAGTTGGAAGTCTCGGACGTGAAGGCCATGCGCTTGCCTTTGATGTCTTCGATCTTTTCGATGCCGCTGCCGGGATGGGTGATGAACTCCATCTCGTAACCAAAGCGATTGTCCTTGGACGCCATCATGGCAAAAGGCACAAAACCGGCGCAGTTCACCGCAATGGGGTTGGAGCCGGTGTTGAAACCCGAGACGTGCAAGCGGCCTGCGCGCATGGCTTCGAGTTGAGCGGCGTTGCTTTGGACAGGGAAGAACTGAACGCGTTTGCCAGTGACTTTGGACAAGTGGTCCAAGAAGGGCGCCCACACTGGTGCGTACACGGCGGGATCTTCAACGGGTGTGTAAGCAAAAACCAAAGTGGCTGGGTCGATCCATTGTTTAGGGTCGGTTGGGGCGTCGGCCACCATGTCGCCGTTGGCATCTTTGAAGCGGGGGTCCATGGCCAATGTCGGACCAGCCAAAGCCAAGCCGAGCAAAGAAGCCAAACCAATGCGGTGTCGGAGTTTCATGAAGTGCCTCAATGGGTAAAAATTTGAGGCTAGCAGTGCAAAAAGACATTCATATGACATGACACATCTTCGTCATACGCAATCAGTATCCTAAATAAAAACAAAAAATCTGTGATTTTCATCAACACTATTTAAAGGTTAAGCATGTTCAAAATCAGATCACCCATTTACCTTGCCATCGCTGCAGTACTAGCAGTTTCGCTTGGCCTGCAGGGTTGCGGGAGTAATTCGGAAGGGATTGCAGCGTCCACGCCAGATAACACGATGAATTTCAATCGTGTGTCGACATTTGCAGTCTGCTCACAAATCGATTCTTCTTGTGAATCGGATGACGTAACAGCTGCCGAGATCGCTGCAGCCAGCACCGACGGCATGACCGTCATCTACACCAACAGCCCCAAGGGGGAGATTGGTTTTGTGGACATCACCGACCCCACGAACCCCAAGCCCCTGGGCAAAGTGGCCGCTGGTGGTGAACCGACCTCCGTTGCAGTACTGGGTAACTATGCGGTGGTTGGAGTGGACACATCCACCAGCTTTACAGCCCCGAGCGGCAAGCTTCTCGTTGTGGATATCGCCAAGCGAGAGCTGGTTACAACCATCGACATGGGAGGTCAACCGGATTCAGTGGCGGTGTCTAAAGACGGTAAGTACATTGCTGTCGTTCTCGAGAACCAGCGTGACGAAAGCTTTAACGGCGGTGCATTGCCGCAACTGCCTGCTGGTTCTTTGAAGATTGTTGATGTAGTCGGTGCGCCTTCCACTTGGAAGACCCGTAGCGTGGACCTCACCGGCATTGCCACCCTTTACGGCACCGATCCCGAGCCCGAGTACGTGGCCATCAACGACGAGAACATCGCAGTTGTGACCCTTCAGGAAAACAACCACATCGCGCTTGTGGACCTGAAATCGGCCAAGGTCACCACCCACTTCAGCGCTGGCTCCGTAACGCTGGCCAAGGTTGATCTGAAGGACGAGCGTCCCAACCGCATTTCGTTGACTGAGACCCAGACCGATCGCTTGCGGGAACCCGATGGTGTGACTTGGATTTCCAACACACGATTCGCCATTGCCAACGAGGGTGATTTGAATGGCGGCAGTCGCAGTTTCTCGGTGATGAACACCAGCGGCGTGGTGGAGTTTGATTCGGGCGCTTCTCTTGACCACCTTGCCGTTCGCCTGGGACATTACAACGACAAACGCTCTGATGCCAAGGGCAACGAACCCGAAAACGTTGCCTTTGCTCGCTATCAATCCACTGACTACCTCTTCGTGGCTTCCGAGCGTTCAAGCTTGTTGGCCGTTTTTGATATGTCCAACCCCGTGAAGCCGGTTCTCAAGCAGGCTTTGCCTGGTGCCATCAGCCCTGAGGGCATTCTGACGATTCCATCGCGTGGCTTGGTCATTTCAGCCAGTGAGGTTGATGATCGCTCATTGCCAGCGCGTGCAGCGTTGAACATTTACGCTTACCAAAAAGCCAGTGCGGCCTACCCGACGTTGCAATCTGCTGATCGCAGCGACGGTACACCCATTCCTTGGGCGGCCATGTCGGGCCTGGCTGCTGCTTCCGATGGCAATACGGTTTACGGTATCGAAGACAGCTTCTTTGGCGGCAACCGGATATTTGGCATCGATGTCAGCCAACAGCCTGCTGTGATCAAGAGTGAGATCACCATCCGCGACACCGACGGTCATTTCGCGACATTCAAGGCCACTCTCCCATTGGCCAAAGACGATCAGGCTTTCGATCAAGACGACGTCTCCAAGATGATCAATCAGGATTTAAGCGTCAATATCGATCCCGAGGGCATCGCCATTGCCAGCGCAGGCGGTTTCTGGGTGGCATCGGAAGGTGCCGGTTCCAAAACAGCTTACGAAACCGAACGCAAAATCACATCAGCCAACCTGATTTTCAAGGTCTCGGCAACCGGAGTGATCGAGCGAGTCATTCCCTTACCCGCCGCCATGAATGACATGCAGGCCCGTTATGGTTTCGAAGGCGTGACAGAACACAACGGAAAATTGGTTGTGGCCATTCAAAGGTCTTGGGATATCGCCAACAAAAATGGCAATCCGTTGATTGGTTTGTTCGACTTGACCACTGAAGCTTGGTCGTTCATGAGCTATCCGATCGACCCAGTGTCCTCACCTAACGGCGGATGGGTTGGCCTGTCCGAGATCACCGCCATTGGCAATAACCGCTACCTCGTTGTGGAGCGCGACAATCACATGGGGCCTGATGCACGAATCAAGCGCATTTACCGAATCGACCTTACGGGCAAGGCCGATGGCGCTGTTTTGACCAAAACCCTTGTGCGGGATTTGATGGATGATCTGAAAGCAACCAAAGGCTTGGTGCTTGAGAAAGTTGAGGGATTGGCGGTTCTGCCGAATGGTCAAGTCATCATCGTGACCGACAACGACGGTGTGAACGATCATGCTGGCGGTGGTGAGACACAACTCATCCGATTAGGCAAACTATGATGTGATGGTCAGAGCCCCAGCGTTTTTGCAAGCCAGTAAAAAAAGGCAGCTCGACGAACGGGGTGTGTCATCCAATTCCATACCGTATCTGGTCTAGGATAAAAAATAAAAATGGCCCGAGGATTTTTCCTCGGGCCATTTCATTTTCGAAAGCCATCCCTAATCAATTGGGTAGAAGTAGTTTTCGCTTTATATGATGGCCAACTCGATGCAAGCCATTAAATGCAATGGTTGTAAGTGTTTCATGGGTGCCCAAGATTTGAATGGTGGATTCAAGTACGAGGTGCAACAAAGATGAACCCGGTGATGGTTGGCTGAGGATGTCAAGCCATCTTGGCCATTCAAACCGCCAAGTCCAAGTTGCCAGATGAACAAGCACCTCAGTTAATAAGAACAATACTAAATTCACAGCCTCTTGAAAGCCAAACAGACCATCACTGAGATCGACCGTTCGTTGGGTAGGAGCCGCAGCACCATCAGCCACGAGCTCAGCCGTGGACGAGTTCAGCGTGGCTATCGCGCCGAACAAGCCTGCGCCAAGGCGACTGCGCGGGCACAGCGAAGCCGTAATGGCCGCCGTGTAGATTCAAAAGTCTGGTCCGATGTGGATCTCTACCTGAGCATTCAATGGCGCCCCGAGCAGAATGCAGGCAAGCTAGCTGGGCACTGGGAAGGCGACACCGTCCTTGGCGCGGCTCACAAACAAGCCATCGTGACACTGGTAGAACGCAAGGGTGGCTTTGCTGTGCTGGCCAAAGTGCCCAGCAAATCTGCTGATTTGCTGGACCGGGCCATAGAAGCCAGGCTCTTACCCTTGAACTCCCCGGGTAAAGACTTTGACGGTGGACAACGGCAAAGAGTTTGCGGATCACCAGGCCATCTCGCCCTTGGCATCCAGACCTAGCTTGCCGATCCGTACAGCGGTTACCAGCGCGGCAGCAATGAGAACTTCAATGGACTGCTGCGCCAATACATTCCCAAGAAGCGGCGGATGGAAACGGTCACCGATGGGAAGTTGACTATGATCGAAAACCAACTGAATCACCGGCCCAGAAAGCGGCTGGGATTCACGACAACCCAAGAGGTGTTTCACGTCGCGTTAAACCGAGTTGCAGTTCGTATTTGAATCCGCCATCCACCACAGGCCCATGATTCGCATGATCCCTGAAGGGTATGTTTTTTTAAAAACAGGCACTCAAATCGCGAAAAATGCATTCAATGGGTCCGCCAAAGCGGAGCCATTGAATTTTTCTAACTATCCTTAGGATCAGGTACCAATCACACCACCATCATTTTTAGTGATGATCACTGTGGCAGAGCGTGGCATGTTGGTGCCGCCATCTGGCCAGTTGCTGCCAGCGTTGCCTTTTTCGCCAGGGTGCTGGATGTTGATGAACAAGGTTTTGCTGTCTGGTGTGAACGCCAAACCTGTCACTTCGCACTGCTTTGGACCGACCAAGAAACGGCGAATTTCTTTGCTCACAGGGTCTGCTGCCAGCATACAGTTGTTGCCCTGGTTGGCATAGTTGCCAGTGCCAGCATAGCTGCCGTCGGTTTGAATCCAAAGCCGACCGAACTTGTCAAAGCCCAAGCCGTCTGGGCTGTTGAAGGTGTTGTCAGCAGTTACGTTGCTGGAGCCTGCTTTGGTTGTGCCGGGGTTGCCGGGCACTGTGGGGTTACCAGCTAAAACAAAGATATCCCAATCAAATGTCATGGCCGCTGCGTCACCACCCGTCTCACGCCAGCGTACGATTTGACCGTAGATGTTGCTGGTTCTTGGGTTGGCCTCATCTGCCGTGGTACGGCCTGAGTTATTGGTCAGCGTGACATACACCTCGCCAGAAGTGGGGTGAACCGTGACCCATTCAGGACGGTCCATTGGGGTTGCACCGAGGGCATCACCAGCCAAACGGGCGTTGATCAAAATATCTGCTTGGTTGGTAAATGTGTAGGCTGTGTAAGAGCCAGGAATGTTGCTGAGTTTCATCTCCACCCATTCGCCTGTGCCCATGAAGTCGCCTGTTGTTGCACCATTGTTAAATTTGGCAACATAGAGCTTGCCGCTGTCTAACAAGTTGGCGTTGGCGCGTTGGTTGCCCTCCACGTACTTTTCAGTTGAAATAAATTTGTAGATGTAGTCGTTGACTTGGTCATCGCCCATGTACACCACAACGCGCTTGTCTTTGGTGAATGCGTAGGCTGCGTTCTCGTGCTTGAAACGACCGAGTGCGGTGCGTTTTTTCGGCTTTGAGGTTGCATCAAAGGGGTCAATTTCAACGATCCAGCCATGGCGATTGGATTCGTTGGGTTCTTTCTTGTAGTCGAAACGATCGATTTGTGTTTCCCATGCGTAGCCTGATGTGCCATTGGTAATGCCATAGCGCTTCATGGACACATCGCGACCATCGACATCGGGTGCCTGGGTGGTGCCAAAGTTGTTGTTGAAGTTTTCTTCACACGTCAAATAAGTGCCCCAAGGCGTGAAGCCGTTGCCGCAGTTGTTGAAGGTGCCAAGCACTTCGGTGCCAGTGGTATCCGCGCTGGTCTGGAGCTTGGCATCGCCTGCGGCGGGGCCTGTCAATTGCATGGGTGTGGCCGCGGTGATGCGGCGGTTGTAGGAGGAGTCCTTGACCACGTTCCACTTATTGGCGTTGTCTTTCTTGATGTGAATGACAGAGCAGCCCCATGAGTTGATGGCTTTGTTCACACGCTCGAGCGTGTTGGCAGGGGCTGGCGTTGGACCAAACAAGGTCAGGTAATCTGTGTATTTATCTCCAATTGCCGTGTTGTATTCATGGTTCATGACCAGCAGACCTTCTGTGCTGGATGTGCCATCAATCGCGAAAAAGTGGATGCCGTCGTGGTTGTCACCGACTTGGCGTGCTTGGTCAGCTGCAGTTTCGCTGCCAGTGCCGCTCCAAGTTGAGCCTTCACCTGTCGAGAATAAAGGCGTGCCCCAAGGCACAAAAGTGGTGGCTGTGTAGCCTTCAGCCACTGTCACGGTGTCAAGCCCGTTGGCTGCGACGGCTTTGAAACCCAGCAACGAGGCGGCGGGGGTGTCGGTGCCGCCGCATCCAGCCAGAGGGCCAGCCAAGAAAGCTGCAATCGCAGCACCACTGCCAAACTTCAGGAAACCACGACGGCCCACTGCACGATTCACAACGGATTGGAAGTGCTCGTTTTGGGAAGTGTTGGTTGGCAAATCTTCACTGTCAATCGACCTAATATCCATGATGCAAGCTCCGTAAATTCATGTTGAGAAATTTGTATCTTTGCGAGTCAATATGTAGCAGTCATGACACCCTAAAATTTTTTGAAAATGAATTGACAGTTATCCGATCAGTTAACTTTCTCGCGAGGAAGATTGACTCAGTTTATTGTTTTGAGCAATTGGATGATCCCCAATCCTCGGCGCTGGAAGTCAAGGCAGATGTGCAACTGAGATCGCATCAAAATCAGGTGGCTAAACCTGCCGCGGGAGCATGTGGGTTTGTCAGAAAAAAGGACGATGACTGTTTAGAAAAAAGGACGACTTTTTGGATAAACACCCAAACCTTTCTGAGGTGCACATTCAAAGTGATATTGGCGTGACAAGTGCGCGATGTTTTGTTGAGGCAACGCACAATGATAAAAATTAAAAATATAAGTTTTCATTTTTGGAATTTTCAAAAAAACATTGATCTTCTATTCAAATTTATGACATGAGATTTTCTTATCGCTGACACAGTGAGCATTTAAGATTGGTTTTGCTGCTTGTCTCAGGGAGTTGCAAATTAAACATTTTTTTTCCAGAAAAGCATGGATGGCATCCATCGCCACTGCCTTGGTGCTCAGCGCCTTTGGTGGGACATCGGAGGCACCACCCGAGGCCGCCTTCACCTTGCAGTTGCTGCACATCTCTGATGCCGACGGTTCGGACAGCACGGCGCTGAACAGCGTGGCCAATTTGTCTGGAATGATCCAGAAATTTCGCGCCCAGTACCCCCAGCAAAC